>CAZXZF010000389.1:0-2775 GCA_964645095.1 uncultured Desulfocurvus sp.
AGTCCAGAGGGCCTCAGGCCCTCTGGTGGGGGTCCAGGGGGCAACGCCCCCTGGCGTACCGGCTATTGGGCGTGGCTTCTGGCCTTGAAGGCGGCCACGCGGGCGTTTTGGGCCTCGACCTGGCTGCGGGACAGCTCCTTGGCGGCCTTGTCGCGCAGGGCGTTGGCTTCGGCCTGGCCGTGGCGCGCGGCCAGGGACAGCCAGTAGTAGGCCTGTTCGGGGTTTTTGGTCAGCTCCTGGCCTTCGAGCAGCAGCACGCCCAGGTTGTGCTGGGCCTTGGGGTCGCCCAGTTCGGCGGCGCGTACAAGCAGCCGCTCGGCTTCGGCGGGATTTTTGGCGACGTCCTTGCCTTCAAGCATGATCAGGGCGAGGTTGCACATGGCCCCGGTGTGGTTTTTGGCTGCTGCCTCGCGGTACCAGTGCAGGGCGGCGGCGGGGTTCTGAGGCGTGCCCTGGCCCTGCTGGCAGTGCCGGGCGTAGGAGTACTGGGCGTTGACATGCCCGGCCTTGGCGGCGCGTTCCAGCCAGTGGACGCTCTTGGCGGTGTCTTTGCGCACGCCCAGGCCCTGGGCGTAGATCTGGGCCATGAGGTACTGCGCGCGCGGGTGTCCGGCCTCGGCGGCCTTGAGCATCCAGTGGGCGGCCTTGGCGTCGTCGCGTTCCAGCCCCTGCCCGCGCGAGTAGGCCAGGGCAAGGTTGTACATGGATTTGACGTGGCCGTGGCTGGCTGCGCCCTCGTAGAGCTTGGCGGCCTGGGCCAGGTTCATGGGCACGCCGTGGCCGCTGCCCAAGAGTCCGGCCAGGTTGTACATGGCCCCCACGTTGCCGCCGCTCGCGGCCTTTTCGTACCAGGAGGCGGCCAGGGTGGCGTTTTGCGGCGTCAGCTTGCCCTGGTCGTAGGCCAGGCCGAGATTGAACTGGGCTTCGGCCAGGCCCTTGTCTGCGGCCAGGGTCCACCAGCGCACGGCCTCGGCCGGGGACCTGGGCGCGCCGTCCCCTGTGGCCAGGGCCAGGGCCAGCGCGTTCTGGGCGTGGGCATCGCCGTTCTGGGCCTTGAGCATCAGGGCGTGCACCTTCGGGGAGAGCGAGGCCTCGTCCGGCTCAAGCACCGAGGGCTGGGCCGGGGTGGCCTTGCTGGCCAGGGCCGGTGTCAGGCCGGAGGTCAGCGCCAAGGTCAGGGCCAAGGTCAGGGCTAGACAGGCGAGGGTTGAGGCCAGGGCCTTGCCGACTGTGCGCACGATTCTGGTGGAGCGGTGGGGGAAGCTGGTCACGGACGAAAAACCTCCTGGGGGCATGGGCCGGGTGTCGCAGGGCTGGCACCTGACAGCCGTGGAACTGTAGGCCCGCCCGAGGCGGATGTCCACACCTGTGCGCGATCGCCAGCCCCCGGCTCGTGGATGGCGGAGGATGGTGTCAGGCCCATGAGGAATGCAACACGCGAGCAGAGCGAAACCTTTAAACGTAGAAACAATGCCCATGGAACGCAAACAGGTGAACCTATACAAAGAAATTTCAAAAAGTGCTGGACTCCGGCCTGCGTGAGGAAATAGATATCACACCAACTATTCCACGGGGACTGCTATTGCAGTCCCGAGAGCACGGAGGGCATCATGCATTGCATCATTCTGCTTCCTGACGCCGCAGGGCGTGTGGCCACGGCCCAGGAATTGCGGCAGCGGGGATTCGCCATTTCAGCGGCAGTTGAACCGCCAAGCCTGTCCCGGGCTGCGGGTGGCGCCCCGGCTGAGCCCCGGACCGCCATGGCAGCCGAGGAGCCCGCCGCCTACGGCGAGTCGCGTCCTCTCAAGCTCTGACGCGGCCTGGCCCCAAGCACGCGGGGCTCCCCCGGCCTTGTGCGGCCAGGGGAGCCCTGCTCGTCTCGCGCCCTTGATTGGGCCGCGCGACTAGGCGGTCTGCACGGGGATGCGGCGCGGGGCCAGCTTTTCCAGGCGCGGCAGATGCACGGTGAGCACCCCGTCCTTGAGGCTGGCCTTGATGCGTTCGCGGTCCACGCGGTCGGAGAGGGACACTGCGCGCACATACTCGCCGGGTCCGAACTGCACCTCAAGGAAGGACTCCTTCTCCGATGCGCCTTGCAGCGCCCGGCCGGTGACGGTGAGCTCATTCTCGTTGATGTCGATGCTCAAGTCCTCGCGGCGTACGCCGGGGAGGTCCATGTACACGTAGAAGCCGTCCTCGCGCTCCAGGATGTCCGTGGCCGGGCTCACGCGCGGCAGGGCCTTGTTCTCGTTGCTGTTCCCGCTCATATGCGCTCCTCCTGCTGGCGCGGCTTAGGCCACGTCGATGCTGATCTTCCTGGGAATGCAGCCGTCGCACTTGGGCAGAACCACGGTGAGCACGCCGTCGGTGAGGGTGGCGCGCACCTTGTCGCGGTCCACGGGCACGTTCAGGGCCACCACGCGCTGGAAGAACCCGGCCGGGCGCTCCTGGCGGTAGTACTTGCCCTGCTCGGTGGGCCGCTCGCCCCGGATGACCAGGCTCTTTTCGGTCAGGGTCAGCTCCACGGCGTCCAGGGCCAGGCCGGGGACTTCCGAGCGCACGTAGTAGTTGGCCTCATCCTCGCTTAAATTCAGCGGGGGGAAGGCCATCCTGCGCCCGTCGCCGGGCTGGGGCTTGAAGAAGTCCTCGATGAGCCGCTCGAAGCGGCCGGGGTAGTACATCGTGTTGAAGTCGAGCACCATGAGGCTGGCCTCCTTCTGTGTTTTGTCCCGAAAGGATAATCCCGCAGAGGCGTCAGTCAAGGGGCAGCCCGGG
>CAZXZF010000390.1:0-2762 GCA_964645095.1 uncultured Desulfocurvus sp.
GTCATCGGCGCGCGCAACAAGGACCTGCTCCTGTTCTGCTCCGAGCTCGGCACCTTCTGCCCCGAGGTGCTTGTGGCAACCGACGATGGCAGCTTCGGCCACAAGGGCTTTGTCACCGAAGTCCTCAAGCAGCGCCTGGATGAGGACAAGACCGTGTCCGAGGTCATCGCCATCGGGCCCGTGCCCATGATGGAGGCCGTGGCCAAGGTCACCAGGCCTTACGGGGTCAAAACCACCGTCAGCCTGAACTCCATCATGGTCGACGGCATCGGCATGTGCGGCGCCTGCCGCTGCAGCGTGGGCGGGGAGACGAAATTCGCCTGCGTGGACGGACCCGAGTTCGACGGCCACCAGGTCGACTTCAGTGAGCTGCGCATGCGCCTGGGCCAGTTCCGGCCCGAGGAGCAGGAGTCCATGAAGCTCTTTCAGCAAAAATGCCAGTGCGCGGAGGGCAAGTAACATGAGTACGAAACCCATGAAAGCCGCGAAGCGGCCGCGCACGGAGATGCCCACCCAGCCGCCCATGGTGCGCATCCAGAACTACCTGGAGGTGGCGCTGGGCTACACCGACGCCGAGGCAAAGGCCGAGGCCGCCCGCTGCATCCAGTGCAAAAAGCCGTTGTGCCGCAAGGGCTGCCCCGTGGAGATCGACATCAAGGGCTTCATCGGCCAGCTCCAGAAGAATGATCTGCCCGGCGCGTACAAGGTCCTGCGCGACTACAACTCCCTGCCCGCCGTGTGCGGCCGCGTCTGCCCCCAGGAGACCCAGTGCGAGGGCGAGTGCGTCCTGGGCAAGAACCCGGACAAGACCGGCGGCCCGGTGTGCATCGGCCGCCTGGAACGCTACGTGGCCGACACCTTTGCCGCCAAGCTGGCCGCAGGCGACTCGGCCTGCCTGCAGATCACCGGCGAGGCCGCCTGCCGCCTGGAGCGCCCGGACTTGCGCGTCGCCTGCATCGGCGGCGGGCCGTCCAGCCTCACCGTGGCCGGGTACCTGGCCGCACTGGGCATCAAGGTCACCGTGTTCGAGGCCCTGCACGAGGTCGGCGGGGTGCTGGTCTACGGCATCCCCGAGTTCCGCCTGCCCAAGGGCATTGTCCGGCGCGAGATCGACGCCATGAAGCAGCTCGGCGTGGAGTTCAAGACCAACTGGGTCGGCGGCAAGGCCATCCTGGTGCAGGAGCTCCTGGACCAGGGCTACAAGGCCGTGTTCCTGGGCGTGGGCGCGGGCCTGCCGCAGTTCATGAACGTGCCCGGCGAGAACAACATCGGCGTGTTCTCGGCCAACGAGTACCTGACCCGCGTGAACCTGGGCCGGGCCTATGACTTCCCCAACCATGACACGCCCATCTTCAAGGCCGACAACGTGGCCGTCATCGGCGGCGGCAACGTGGCCATGGACGCCGCGCGCACCGCGCTGCGCCTGGGCGCCAAGAACGTCTACATCGTCTACCGCCGCACCAAGGACGAGATGCCCGCGCGCCACGAGGAGCTCGAACACGCCATCGAGGAGGGCGTGCAGCTCAAGTGCCTGTGCGGGCCGCTGGAGTTCAAGGGCGACGAGAACAGGCGGCTCAAGTCCATCCGCCTCCAGAAGATGTGCCTGGGCGAGCCCGACGCCTCGGGCCGCTGCCGCCCCATGCCCATCGAGGGCGACACCGACGAGCTCGAAGTCGGGCTGGCCGTCATCGCCGTGGGCACCAGGCCCAACCCCATCCTGCTCGAAGCCACGCCGGGACTCAAGCTCAACAAGCGCGGCTACATCGAGGCCGACCCCGAGACCGGCGAGACCAGCATCTACGGCGTGTTTGCTGGCGGCGACATCGTCACCGGCGCGGCCACGGTCATTTCGGCCATGGGCGCGGGCCGCCGCGCAGCCAAGGAGATCGCGCGCAGGTTGCTGGGTACGGGAGAGTAAGAGAAGAGAAGAGAAGAGAAGAGCCTCCGGCGGCTGGGGGACTTGAAGTCCCCCAGACCCCCGCATTACGCCGAAAGGGCTGGCCCAGGAGGAACCTGGGCCAGCCCTTTCGGCTTGTGCGGGTCAGGGGAGAGTCATGGGGAGCCCGTGGCAAAACGCGGGCAGGCTGAAAAGGCCGTGGCACAACATGGAACCGGGGTACATCCACCCGTAGACACCCCGAAGGGGGCCAACCGCGCGCATTGCCAGGGCCAGGCCTCCGCATCCGCCCAGGCCACCCCGGCCCAGGCCCAATGGGGAGTCCAGAGGGCCTTCAGGCCCTTTGGCCGCCGGAGGCCTGTACCGGGCCTGTACCGGCTTGCAGGCTCAGGGCTGGACGTCGAAGGCCGGGTGGTGCCCCACAGTGCCCGAGGGTTCGCGGCCCGCCAGGGGGTGGCACAGCACCACCTCCGGCGGCACGCCGGGATACACGAGGCTGACCGCCTGCCGGAAGCCCAGGCGGGTGTAGTAGCCGGGATCGCCCACCAGCACGCAGCCCTGGGCGCCAAGACCGCGCAGGGCCTCCAGGCCCGCGTGCACCAGCGCCTTGCCCATGCCGCGCCGCTGCAAGGCAGGCAGCACCGCCACCGGCCCCAGCAGTTGCCAGCCCTGGTCCTGGCCGCCGATGGGCGCCCTGGAAAAGGCGATGTGCCCCATCACAACGCCGTCCCCGTCCTCGGCCACCAGCGACAGCGTCAGGGCCCCGGCCGCGCGCAGGGCCTCGACGATGAGATGCTCGGTCTGGCGGCTGAAGGGATGGTCGGCAAAGGCCGCGATGTTGATCTCGCGGATGGCGGCGTGGTCG
>CAZXZF010000391.1:0-2748 GCA_964645095.1 uncultured Desulfocurvus sp.
GCTGGAGCTCTTGAAGGCCAGCACCAGGCCCAGGCAGGCCACCATCATGGCGTTGTTCACGCCGGGCAGGTAGATCTGGCCCTTGGTCTCGGCCGAGGTGTTCACGATGTGGATGCGCGGGCAGTAGCCGAGCTGCACGGCCTGCTGGGTCAGCGAGTACACGCCGGAGATCATGGCCTGGGAGGCGATGACCGTGGCCATGGTCGACAGGGCCACCATGGGGTAGAGCATGGAGTGCGGCACCAGGGCGTAAAAGGGGTTGAAGGCCTTGTCCGGCTGGGCGAGGAGCAGCGCGCCCTGGCCGAAGTAGTTGAGCAGAAGCGAGGGCAGCACCATGACGTACCAGGACAGGCGGATGGCCCTGGGGCCGAAGTGGCCCATGTCGGCGTAGAGGGCCTCGCCGCCGGTGATGCAGAGCACCACCGAGCCCAGCACCACCAGGCCGTGCATCTGGTTTTCCACAAAGAAGCGGTAGGCGTGGACCGGATTCACCGAGGCCAGGATGTCCGGGCGGTCGATGATGGCCCCGATGCCCAGGGCGGCGATGACCGTGAACCAGAGGATCATCAGCGGCCCGAAGACCTTGCCGATCTTCTCGGTGCCGTGCTTCTGCATCCTGAACAGGAGGATCAGGATCAGGCAGGTGCCGGGCAGGATGAAGGGCGCGGCCTTGTCCGTGGCCACGTCCAGGCCCTCCATGGCCGAGAGCACGGAGATGGCCGGGGTGATGATGCCGTCGCCGTAGAGCAGCGCCGCGCCGAAGATGCCCAGGGTGACGAGCACGGCGTAGCCCCGGCCGCTTTTGTCCCTGGTTCCGGCCTTGACCAGGGCCAGCAGCGCGAAGATGCCGCCCTCGCCCTTGTTGTCGGCGCGCATGATGAACATGACGTACTTGAGGCCGACCACGATGAGTAGCGACCAGACGATGAGCGAGAGCACGCCCATGATGTTTCCGGGCAAAAGCGCGATGGCGTGCTGGCCGTGGAAGCACTCGCGCACGGCGTAGAGCGGGCTGGTGCCGATGTCGCCGTAGACCACGCCCAGCGCCGCCAGGGCCAGGGCCAGGTTGCGGGCCGAATCGGGCTCGCCGTGGCCGCCGTGGCCATCGGAAGGCGGCGGGAGCTCGGGAGGGCTGCCCTGGGCCCCGGCGCTGGCGTGCGTGCCGCTGGCGTGCGTGACGGAGGATGCGCCGCCTGCTGCGGCGCCGGGGGCCTTCGGCTGCGCATCGCCCTGCGGCGGGCTTTGCGGGGAGTCCTGCGCATCTGCGCTGGCGGATGACTGCGTGGATGACTGCGCCAACCTGGGCGCGAACCAGGGCGCGCCCTGGGCGGCGAGCCAGGCGGAAAAGCTGTGCCAGGGCCGCATTGCGGCGAGGGAAGCGGCGGGCATGAACATCCTTCGGTACGGGTGCATGGGGGACGGCCCCGTGTGCCGGAGGTCTTCCCCTTCGACGCCTGCGAGCTTAGCTTATGGGCTCGGACCGAAGAGTGTCCTACGCCACTGCTGGCGATGCGCCCCAAGGGAGTGGTTCCCCCGCTTTCGGGAAACGCTCCCGGAATTCGGCAAGGCCCTTTGTATGCGTGGGGCCAAGACCCTGTCAAGGGCGACCCCTGGGACACCGGGGGCCGGCGTTTTCCTGGCGCGTGCAATGGGGGCGGCGGACAGGCCCGAGCCCATCGTGGCAGGGGCCTGTCCGCCGCCGGGGATGAGCCGCTCGCGTCCAACTTTCGGAGGAGGGCGCAGCGGCGTTCCTTCGGGGGGTTAGACGCGGATGGGCATGATGACGAAGGCCACGCCCTCCCGGTAGAGTTGGCGCTGCACGGCGAAGACGATGTAGTTGTGCAGCATGCGCGTGAAGAAGGTGTCGCTCTCGAACACCAGCTGCCCGCCGAAGAAGATGGCCTTGGGGAAGCGGCGGCGCAGCTCCGGGGTCAGCCTGACCACCTCCTCGACCACGTCCACGCCAACGGAGCTCACGCCCTCGGCATAGAGGCCCCGGCTGCGCACGAAGTTGACGTAGCGGTCCAGGTCGGCCCGGATGTGCGTCTTCAGGTGCTCCATCTCCTCCGCGCCCTTGAACACGCCGGCATCGACCATGCCCACCTGCACGAAGACGAAGTTCTTGAACTCGCTGGCGAACAGGCGGTGGATGGAGAGCAGGGTGTGCATGCCCAGGCCGTTGTACCCGTTGACCAGGACCACGGCGGTCTTGGCGTTCGTGTCGCAGACCGCCTCGGCCGTGGCTGAGGCTTCGCGGCTTTCCCCGCCGGACAGGAAGCGCGTGTCGGCTTCGGCCACGGGGATGAGTTCGTCGAGCTTCTTCAGCATGCCCCAGGTCTTGTCGTAGTGCCGCCGGATGGTCAGGGCCAGGGCGGCCACGGCCCCGGTGACGAGCAGGGTGGCCCAGCCGCCCTCGAAGAACTTGATGGCCGTGACCGTGACCAGGATGAAGCTGCACAAGACCAGGCCCAGGCCGTTTAGGGCCAGGCCCTTCTTGCGGTGCGGCTCGCCCTTGTCGGCGCTCAGCCAGTGGCGCACCATGCCCAGCTGCGAGAGCACAAAGGTGATGAACACGTTGATGGAGTAGAGCACGATCAGGAGCTCCACCGAGCCGTGGGTCAGGACCATGAGCACCAGGGCGGCCCCGCCCATGAGCAGGATGCCCTTCTGGGTCACCAATCGGTCGGAGAGCATGGCGAAGCGCGTGGGGAACCAGCGGTCCATGGCCATGTTGGCCAGCACGCGCGG
>CAZXZF010000392.1:0-2733 GCA_964645095.1 uncultured Desulfocurvus sp.
TAGCCCACCACGTCGCCGGCCAGGCCCTCGATGATGACGGTGCCGTCGTCCATGGTGTTGCCCACGCCGTCCTGGGCATTGGCCTTCACGCGGACCGTGGGGCCGCGCATGAACGAGCACATGTCCTGCCCGGGCACGCCCTGGATCTCGAAGTTCAGGTCGCCTTCCAGGGCGCCGGCCAGATAGCGCTGGCCGTTCACGTTCTTGAGCACGATGTCCGTGGCGCCAGCGGCCACAGCCTCGCGGATCTGTTCATTGAGCTGGCGGTAGTAGATGCCGCCCGCGTCCAGGGTGAGTTTCTTCGCCATTGTCCTTACGCCTCCAGATGCACGATGACCGGTTCGCCAGCCTTGGGCATCCACACGCGGTCCAGCTCGGGCTGCACTTCGCGGATGGAGCTCTCCTCGCTCGACATGAAGACCATGTCGTCCTTCTCGGCCACCACCAGCGGCCGCAGCTTGATGCGGTCGTTCAGGCCGAAGAGCCCGGTGTTGTCGGCCACGAGGATGGCGAAGGGGCCGTTCAGGAGCGCCTGGCCGTAGACCATGCGCAGAGCCGTGTAGGCTTCCTTCTCCTGCTTGGGCATGCGCTCTATCTCGTCCCAGAAGGGCGGGGCAAAGACCTTGCAGGCCATTTCCTTGCTGAGCCCGTGCTTGCGGATGAGCATGTCCAGCAAATAGGCCACGACCTCGGTGTCGGTCATGAGCGTGCACAGGTAGTCGTGCTCGCAGAGGTAGCGGCGGTTGATGCCGTAGGAGGAGATCTCACCGTTGTGCACGATGGACCAGTCCAGCAGCGTGAACGGGTGCGCCCCGCCCCACCAGCCCGGCGTGTTGGTCGGGAAGCGGTTGTGGCCGGTCCAGATATAGGCCGAGTATTCCTCCAGGCGGAAGAAGTCGGCTATGTCCTCCGGGAAGCCGACGCCCTTGAAGGCGCCCATGTTCTTGCCGCTGGAGAAGACAAAGGCGCCCGCAACCTTGTGGTTGATGTGCATGACAGCGCTGACCACGTAGTCCTGCTCGCCGAGTTCACGGCCCTCCTGGGGGCGGTCCTTCTTGGGCGTCAGGAAGTAGCGGGTCAGAATGGGCGGTTTGACGATGGCCAGGACCTTGCGGGTCGGGATGGGTTCGGCCAAGTGCACGGTGAAGTAGTGCTTGAGCACCTCTTCGGCGCTGTCCAGGGCAGCCTGGGTGTCGCACATGAGGTGGAAGGCGTACTTGTCGGCCAGGTCGGGGTAGATGCCGTAGGCCGCGAAACCGCCGCCCAGACCGTTGCCGCGGTCGTGCATGCAGGTCATGGCGCGGATGGGGATGTCGCCGGGAATAAGGCCGCGCGTCTTGTGGATCACTCCGAAGACGCCGCATCCGGAGATGTCCTTCTGGAAGTCGTAATAACGTTCAGGTGCTTTCATCTGCTCAGTGCTCCTGCGGGGATATGTCGCCAGCCGTAGGGCCCAGGGCCCTAGCGGGCGGCCTTGGCCGGGGCCGGGTTCCAGGTCTCGTCAAACAGCTTTTCGGGCCAGAGGAAGACCTCGGGGCCGGCATTGATGAGCTTGTCCTTGGCTTCGCCGGCAAGCGCCATCTCAAACTTGATGAAGGCCGTGAACATGCCGGCCTTGTCGATGTCGCCCACCAGGACGTAGCCCACCAGCTTCTCGTCGCGGAACACGAGCTTGCGGTAGGTTTCCTTGGCCTCGTCCAGCAGGGCGTGGACCTCGAAGTTCTTGTCGCCCTCGGGCGGGTTGACCACGCCGACGGAGATGGTGGGCAGCCCGTAGAAGCTGATGGAGTTCATGGGCAGGCCGCCCTGGTAGGGCTCCTTGGCTCCGGCCATGTTGCGGCCGGAGGCGTAGCCCTGGTTGTAGGCGTTGGGCCAGATGGGCACAACGCGGTGCTCACCCGAGAGCTGGTCCATGGCCTGGGCCACGTCGCCCGCGGCGTACACGTCCTTGGCGCTGGTCATGAGCTTGGCGTCGACCATGATGCCGCGCTCGACCTTGATGCCCGCGTCCTTGGCGATGGCGCTGTGCGGCACCACGCCGATGGCCACCACCACCACTTCCGTCTCCAGGAAGCGGCCGTCGGTCAGGAGCACGCCCTTGACCCGGCCCTTCTTGTCGCGCTGGATCTCCTTGGCGGTGACGCCGCAGTTGACCTCGATGCCGACGTTCTTCAGGCGGTTTGCGGCCAGCGCTCCGGCCTTCTCGTCGAAACCGGCGGAGAGGATGCGCGGGGCCAGCTCCAGGATGGTCACGGCCACGCCGCGGTCATGCAGGCTCTCGGCGGCCTTGAGGCCGATGAGGCCGCCGCCGATGACCACGGCGCGCTTGATCCTGCCCGAGAGCTCGATGAGGGTCTGGGCGTGGGCCAGGGTGGTGAAGCTGTAGATGTCCTCGCCCTGCACACCGGGGATGGGCGGGATGAAGGGGATGCCGCCGGTGGCGATGAGCAGGCGGTCAAAGGCGATGGTCTCGCCCTTGTCCGTGGCCACCGTCTTCTTGGCGGTGTCGATCCTGGTGACCGTGGTGCCGAGCTTCAGCTCCACCTTGTTCTTGACGTAGTAGTCGTCGCTGCGCAGGGCCAATTGGCCCGCGCCGATCTTGCCCGCCAGGAGATAGGAGATGAGCGGGCGGCCATAGGCGGCGGTGTCTTCCGCGCCGACGACGATGATCTTTCCTTTCTGGTCGTGCCGGCGGATGCCCTCGATGGCGCCGATGGAGGCCACGCCGTTGCC
>CAZXZF010000393.1:0-2727 GCA_964645095.1 uncultured Desulfocurvus sp.
CCCCCGGCAAGACCGAGGTCCTGCCGGGGGTTTTGCGGGCGTGGAGCCGCGCTGGCGTTATTCGAGGGTCACCGAGCCGTGGCCCAGCAGGCGCCCGGTCTTGCGGGCGTCTGCGGCGCTGGCAAAGGGGCCGACCAGCACGCGGTAGTACTTGCCCTTGCCGTCGAGCCTGGTGGCCACGACCTTCACGGGCAGGCCCTTCTTCTCCAGGTGCTGGGCGCGGCGCTCGGCCCGCTGGCGCGACTGGAAGGAGCTTTCCTGGATGGCGAAGGCGCCCTGGGCGGTCTTGCGCTGGATCAGGGTGCTTGCGGGCTTGGCGGCATCGACAGGCGCGGCGGCAGCGACGACAGCGGCGGCAGGAGCGGCGGGCTGCTGGAGCTGCGCCACCTTGGCGTCGGCCAGCACCTGGGCGTCCTTCAGGTCCCTGTCCTGGCGCGGAGCGGCCTTGGCCAGGGACGCGGGCAGCTTGCCGGAGCCCTTGAGCTCGTCCAGGGTGGCGATGCTCTGGCCCTGGTTCAGCTTCTGGAAGGTGATGTCCAGGAGCTGGCGGGTGACGGCGGCGCGGGCGCCTGCGCTGCGGGCGCCAAGCACCACGGCCACCACCCGGGCATCGCCGCGCTTGGCCGTGACCACGTTGTTGTAGCCCGAGGCCTGCACATACCCGGTCTTGAGGCCGTCCACGCCCTCGTAGGAGGAGAGCAGGCGGTTGGCGTTGTGGTGGTTGCGGTTGTTGTGCACGTAGGTGGTCATGGAGTGGAAGGTCAGCGCCTGGGGGAAGCGGCGCAGGTAGCTGGCCGAGAGTTTGAGCATGTCGCGCGCGGTGGTCAGCTGGCCCTCGGCGGGCATGCCGTTGGGGTTCTTGAACACCGTGCCGGTCATGCCCAGCTCGCGCGCCTTGGCGTTCATGGCCGCCACAAAGGGGTGGACATCCTCGTTGCCGCTCAAGTGCTGGGCCAGGGCCACGCAGGCGTCGTTGCCGCTGGCCACGGCGATGCCCTTCATGAGTTCGCGCACGATGACGCGCTCGCCAGGGCGGATGTTCATGCGCGAGCCCCCGGCCAGGGTGGCCTCGGGCGTCACGAGCACGGTGTCGGTGAAGGCCAGGCGCTTCTCCTGCACGGCCTCGAAGGCCAGGTACAGGGTCAGCACCTTGGTCAGCGAAGCCGGCGGGATCTGCTCGTCGGCGTTCTGCTCGTAGACGATGTTTCCGGTGGCCAGGTCCATGGCGATGGCCGACCTGGCGCGCAGCTCGCCCGCAGGGCCGTGGGCGGCGTGCACCGGGCTCGCGCCGATCATCACAAGGAGCATTGTCAGGAATATGACTCTGCTTTTGGTTCGCATGGCATCCCGCTGTGTTTCAAGTTGTCCATAACCTGCGCCGGACATTGTCCGGGCCTAGGCACCTTAGCCCCGGAAGGGCCGCCTGGCAAGCCCAGGCTGGTCCGCCCCCCCCCTCACACGTCTTTCACTGCAATCTCGACGCGGTTGCGGCCTCCGGCCTTGGCCGCGTACATGGCCTGGTCGGCCCTGCGGAAAAATTCGTCCGGCGACTCGTCGCCGTCTGTCTCGGCCACGCCAAAGCTGGCGGTGATGGGCACCCCGTCCAGGGCAGTGTTCGCCACGTGCACCCGCAGCTTCTCCGCCGCCACTTGGCCTTGTTCAATATCCGTGCCGGGCAGGAGTACGGCGAACTCCTCTCCGCCCAGGCGGTACACCGTGTCCGACGCGCGCACGGCCTGTCTGAGCCGCTCGGTGAACTCCTGGAGCACGCGGTCCCCGCGCTGGTGCCCGAACTCGTCGTTGACCCGCTTGAAATGATCCAGGTCCGCCATCACGAGGCACAGGCGGTTTTCCTGGCGTCTGGCCTTGGAGAACTCGCGCCTGATCTCCACATCCCAGGTGCGCCGGTTGTACGCCCCGGTGAGCTTGTCCGTGCTGGCCTGGGTCTCCAGGCTGCGGTTCAGGCTCACCAGTTGCTCGCGATCGCGCACCACCTCCAGCACCATGGGCCGGAGCAGCAGCAGCCCTGTCAGCACCAATCCCGCAAAGGCCGCGCCCAGCAGCACCATGACCAGGGCGCTCAGGCTCTTCATGGTCCGCTCGCCCAGACGCTGCAGCTCCTCCATCCGGCTGTCCAGGCGCTCCAGCAAGGCGTCTCCGCTGCTGCTGAGCCGCTGCCGGACCGGGCCGGTCGCGACCCCGCCCTGGGCCAGGGCTGCGCGCAGCTCATTGGCCTCTGCCACGAACCCGTGAAACAGGGCCTCGGTGCCGTCCTTGTCCGCCCGCAGCAGGCTCAAGGCCGGGCTGTCCTCGACCATGTTCAGGGCCTTTGCCGGGCCGTGCACCAAATGATCATGCCCCTGGACCAGTTCCCGGAGCGCCTCATCCAGCTCTTTCAGCCTGGCCTGGCGCTCGGCTCCGGTCTCGGCCTCGGCCCGCATGGTCAGAATGTCCACGCGCTGGCAGAGCATCCGCTGCCGCCCGGCCACGTTCAGGAGCTTGGCCCCCAGCACCTCCGTGGTCACGGCGCTCTCCATGAGCCAATAGCTGGCCAGGGTGAGCAGGGCCACCATCCCCAGGGCCAGGCTGTAGCGCAGGGTCAACTGCGTGTGCAGGGTTCTCCCGGCCAATGGTTTCATCCGCTCCGCACCCCGCCAGCCCAGCGATTTCAAAGACGCTGAAATTGTTATAGTGATTCTTTAAGAAAAGTCTAGGCATATTTTCAGG
>CAZXZF010000394.1:0-2723 GCA_964645095.1 uncultured Desulfocurvus sp.
GGTGCCCATCCGCGTCACCGGCCCCTACGACAACCCCTCCTACGGCACGGACTATTTGCGCGCCCTGGGCAAGGGGGCCCTCAACGCCGTGGGCGGCGTGGTGCAGGGCGTGGGCAACGTCATCACCGGCAAGAAGGGCAAGGACGGGAAGAGTTCCGGCGGCCTGCTGCAAGGGGTCAAGAATCTGTTCTGAGCACCATTCGTATAAACTGGAGTATCCATGCAACGCTTCGCATTCTTCGTCGACGGCTCGAACCTGTACGGTTCGCTGCGCACCATGAACCTGGAGATCAACAACTATTCGCAGCTTTACGCGCACATCTACCGCGAGGCGGTGAAGACCTGGCACGAGGTGACCTTGCAGGACGCCCCGGCCTGTGCCCAGCTTCGGCGCGTGTACTGGTACGCCGTGGGCGGCATCGACGACTGGGACCTGCAGAACCCGCAGTCGCGTTCGGCCTTGCGCCAGGCCTTTGTGCGCGATGCCGAGATCCGCGCCCTGTGGCTCACGCGGGTGTCCATGGCCAACCCGAACCTGGCCGAGGGGGAGCTGGAGGAGGAGGCCTGGCAGGCCTGCTATGCCGATTTCCGCGACTGGTACCACGCCAAGATCCGGGCCATCGACGGCATGCGCCGGTTCTACGCCGGGGTGCGCGCGTCTTCTGACTTGATCGACATCCGCGAGGCCGGGCACTGGAAGGTCAACTTCCTGCACAAGTGGGTGGAGGAAAAGGGCCTGGACACCGCCCTGGCCGTGGACATGGTGGCGCTTCAGGACAATTACGACGTGGCCGTCGTGCTCACCGGCGACGCCGACGCCATCCCGTCCATCCGGCACCTGAAGGAGCGCGGCAAGCACATCGCGGCGGTGGAGTTCGTGGGCGGCGGCGCGGCGGACACGCGCGGCCGGGCGTTCTCCTCAAGGCTCAAGATCCACGCGGACTTCGTGCTGCGCATCTTCGAGAAGGACCTGGTGCACCTGGACCACCGCAACAAGGGCATGGGCAACGGGGCCGGGTAGGGCGGCGGATAGGACGGCTGGGCAACGCGGGACGCCGTGGCCCATTCCCCGGGCAGGCCCAGCCCATGTGCTGTTGCGTTGGCGAATGCTCTGAAGCCAGCGCTGAGCGAGCCTGCCCAAGCTGTGCGAGAGCAGGCGCCCAGACGGACTGCGCGTCGAGAACCATTGGGATTTTTGCGCCTGCTTGTTATTCTTGGCCGTGGTCAACCGTGCGTGCAAATAGTGCCCCGGTTGAGCGGGGGGCAGCGCCGTCGCTGGTTTCAAGCGGCAACGCTCGTGTCTGCGCTGAAATGAAAACGCCCGCCAGGCCGGTTGACCGTGCGGGCGCTCTGGAAGGCTTGCGGGCGGGCTACTTCTTGCGCTTGGGCTTGATGCCGGAGAAGCGCTTCACGTCGATGGCGTACTTCTTCACCTTGTAGTTGATGATGCGGTAGCTCACGCGCAGGTCGCGCGCGGATTGCAGCATGTTGCCGCGCGTCTTCTTGAGGGAGTCCACCAAAAGCTCCTGCTCGAACTTGGCCACGGCCTCGCCAAAGGACAGGTTGATGCCCGTGGCCGAGGAATCGGCGGTCTGCAGCGTGGGCGGCAGGTGGTAGGTGCGGATGACCTCTTCCTCGCACAAAAGCACGGCGCGCTCCAGGCAGTTGCGCAGCTCGCGCACGTTGCCCGGCCAGTGGTACATGGTCAAGAGCTCGATGGCCGGGGTGGAGATGCGCTTGATGCTCTTGCCATACTCCTTGGCGAAGTCGGCCAGGAAATGTTCGGCCAGGGGCAGGATGTCCTCGCGGCGCTCGCGCAGGGCCGGGATGAAGATGGGGAAGACGTTGATGCGGTAGAACAAGTCCTCGCGGAAGCCGCCGTTGGTGAGCAGGTGTTCCAGGTTCTGGTGCGTGGCGCAGATGAGCCGCACGTCGACGCTGAGTGTCTGCTCGCCGCCCACGCGCTGGATCTCCTTCTCCTGGATGGCGCGCAGCACCTTGGCCTGGGCGTCCAGCGAGAGCTCGCCGATCTCGTCCAGGAACAGCGTGCCGTTGTGGGCCACCTCGAACAGGCCGCGCTTGGTCTGCACCGCGCCGGTGAAGGCGCCCTTCTGGTGGCCGAAGAGCTCGCTCTCCACCAGCTCCGAGGGCAGGGCCGCGCAGTTGAGCTTGATCAGCGGCTTGTCGTGGCGCGGGCTGCCCTGGTGGATGGCCTCGGCCAGAAGCTCCTTGCCCGTGCCGGACTCGCCGCGCAGGAGCACCGTGGCCCGGCTGGGGGCCACCTGCCTGCCCTGGCGCAGCACCACGCGCATGCTCTTGCTGGCGGCCACGAAATCCTTGGGCGGGGGCGCATCCATGCCCGCAGGCACCATGCCCTGGGCCATGAGGTGCTTGTGCAGGGCCATTTCCTCCTGCAACTGGGCCACCTGATTGGCGATGAGGTCGGCCACGACCTCCAGGAACTCGCGGTGCCGCTCCAGGGCTTCTGCGGGCTGAACGGGCAGGTCGGCGGAGAGCGCGCCCAGGACTTCCCGGCCGCCGCGCCGGGAGCTTATCACCGGCACGGACAGGAAGGCCAGGCTCTCCAGCTCTTCCTGGCTGCGGCCAAAGGCCTTGTTCAGAAATTCGCCGTGCTCGGAGAGCCGGGGCACGATGATGGGCTTGCCGGTCTCGTAGACCTGGCCCACCACGCCCTTGCCCGGGGTGTAGGTGGCCGGGATGGA
>CAZXZF010000395.1:0-2687 GCA_964645095.1 uncultured Desulfocurvus sp.
ACACCTTCCTGGCCGACGGCCTCATCGTCTACATCCAGGGCAAGGACCCGCAGTCGCGCCGCGACTTCAAGGGCCGCAAGGAAGCCGACGACCTGACCGAAGTGCCCATCGTCACGCTCATCAACGCCGGGTCCGCCTCGGCTGCGGAGATCGTGGCCGGAGCCCTGCAGGACCGCAAGCGCTCGCTTTTGATCGGCGAGAAGACCTTTGGCAAGGGCTCGGTGCAGACCGTGGTCTCCCTGCCCGACGGCTCAGGCATCAAGCTCACCACCGCGCTGTACTACACGCCCAATGGCCGTTCCATCCAGGCCGAGGGCATTGTGCCGGACCTGGAGATTCCCTTTGTGGCCCCGCCCTCTGACGAGGACAAGACCCTCAAGGATCGCTTCACCTTCCGCGAGAAGGACCTGTCCAGACATCTGGAGAACGGCAGCTCCAAGAAGGCCAAAAAGGGCGCCAAGGCGGCGGCGAATGACTCGGAAGACAAGGCCCGGACCATGATCGAAAAGGACAACCAGATGCGCCTGGCCCTGGAAATGGTCAAGACGCTGCCCAAGATCAGGGAAATCCGCTAGCCGGGCAGCCCGACATGTGCGCCAAGCAGACCGACGACGAGCGGGCCGGGTCACACCGGTCCGCTTTTTCAGCACTCCTGAAAGACCACCTGCGCAGTCTCCCGGTGGGCGTCTGGATAGCGCTGGCGCTTGTTCTTGGCGTGCTCCTCGGCATCTTTGCCGCGCGCCAGTTTCCAGGGCGCGGCCCCACTGCGCCCCCGCCCCAGCAAGCCAACGCCACCTTTGAGGAATACCGCGCCGGTGAGCTTGAGAACCGCATCAAGCTCGTGGACAGCGCGCTTTTACGCAGCCTGCGCTCGGTCAAGCCGGAGGCCGACCGGCTTCAGGTCCAGGCCGTGGAAGGCCGGGAACACCAGGGCCGTGAATACCTCTACCAGACCATCCGCCTGCCGCTTTCGCCCGCCGACAAGCCCGCCTTTGCCCGGCGCCTGGCCCAGGAGTTGGCGAGCCTCGTGCCCGGCGCGCACTTCACGCAGCCCACGCCCGCGCAGTGGGACATCGCCATTGACGGCCTGCCCACGCACCGCCTGCTCCTGCCCGCCGAGGCCGAAAAGCCGGCCAAGCCGGAACGTCCGCAGGCTGGCAAGGGCCGTCTGGCCCTGATCATCGACGACATGGGCGAGGACGTCGGTTTTGCCAAGAGCCTGGCCGCCCTGGATGTGCCCGTGGCCTTCTCCATCTGGCCGGACAGCGGCAGCCGCGAGGCCGTGCTCAAGATCGCCAAGGCGCACAACCGCGAGATCCTCATCCACCTGCCCATGCAGCCCAAGGGCTTTCCCAGGGTCGAGCCGGGCAGGCACGCCCTGCTGGTGACCATGACCGCGGACCAGGTGCAGGGCGCCGTGCACCGGGCCGTGGAGCGCGTGCCCGGGGCCATCGGCCTGAACAACCACATGGGCTCGCAGTTCACGGAAAATTCCTTTGGCATGCACGCCGCCCTTCAGGCCATGAAGGACAAGGGCCTGTTCTTCCTCGACAGCCGCACCACGGCCGAGACCGTGGGCGGGCGCGAGGCCAAGCGCATCGGCCTGCGCTTCTACAAGCGTGACGTGTTCCTGGACAACGAGCAGAATGTCGGCGCCATTTTGCACCAGCTGCGCCAGGCCGAAGCCCTGGCGCGCTCCAGGGGCCAGGCCATCGCCATCGGCCACCCGCATCCCGAGACCCTGCAGGCTATCCGGCAGTGGTTGAAGGAAAAGGACGACAGCGTCAGCGTCGTGCCTTTGACTGCGCTTTCGGTGCGCTAGCGCATTTCCCTTCTCTCTTCAGCTTGCCAAGGGCCGGGCAAAGGCTGTAGTCTTCTGCAAGCATCATGCGGACTAAAGTCCAGTACGCTTCGGTCCGATTCTTGCTTTATGCATGAGCGGGCAGCGCTCCTGCTCCCTGGCGGACACATTTCTGGCGAGGAAACGCGGACATGAGCAAAATTCTTGAACAAGATGAAGTTGATGCGTTGTTGCGCGGACTTTCCGGCGGCGAGGTGGAAACCACGCCGGACCTGCCGGAGGACGACTCCGGCATCGTGCCCTTTGACCTGACCAACCAGGACCGCATCATCCGTGGCCGCATGCCGGTCCTGGAGATCGTCAACGACCGCTTCGCAAGGCTCTGCACCAACGCCCTGGCCAACACCATGCGCAAGCGCGTGGACATCAACCCCATTTCCATCGACATGAGCAAGTTCGGCGACTTCATGCGCTCCCTGCCCGTGCCCACGAGCATCTCCATCTTCAAGATGGAGCCCCTGCGCGGCAACGCCCTGCTCGTGGTCGACTCGCGCCTGGTCTTCGCCCTGGTGGAAAATTTCTTCGGCGGCGCGGGCTCCCAGCCCAAGGTCGAAGGCCGCGACTTCACGCCCATCGAGCAGGCCATCGTGGACAAGGTGGTCAAGGTCTGCCTGGCCAACATGGAGGAATCCTGGAAGCCCGTGCACGAGGTGCACATCGAGGTGGTGCGCTCCGAGGTCAACCCGCAGTTCGCAGCCATCGTGCCCCCGAGCGACGTGGTCATCGTCATCACCTTCGAGGTGGAGCTGGAGAACGCCATCGGCTCGCTCATCTGCTGCCTGCCCTACGCCACCATGGAGCCCATCCGCTCCAAGCTGCACGCCTC
>CAZXZF010000396.1:0-2686 GCA_964645095.1 uncultured Desulfocurvus sp.
TCGCAGCGGTGGCAGCCGACACACTTGGCGTTGTCGTGCATGACCTTCTGGCGCGACTCGTCCCAGTAGTGCGCCTCGTAAGCGCACTGCCGGATGCAGACCTTGCAGTTGATGCAGGCGTCCTTGTCGCGGACAATGGAGAAATCGTGGTAGTTTCGGTTGATCGGTTGGAAAAGCAAAACCGTTACCTCGCTCCAAATGGTTTGGCTGTAGGGGCTTCTAGACCACCATCCCCGCCCAGGAAAAAATCCCAAGACAACCAGGAAATGGGTCGCCAGAAAATCACAAGGTCAACTGGCTGTCAACAAATGTTTCTGCAAAACTGTCAGAATTGACAATAATGTTGTTGCGGCTGGCTCAAACTGTGGATAGATTGTAAAAAAGCCACAAAATGTTAAGCTGTTAAATGAAGCATACGGCTGTGGAAAACATGTTTTTACGGCTCTGTCGCCCAGTGCAACAGGCCCAGGGCGTGGGAATCAAGAAGCAGCGGGTGGTGCGGCAGGATGCGCACCGTGAAGCCGAAGCGGCCGGCCTCGGCGGGCAGCACCTCGCCACGGTACAGGTGCCAGCCCTCGCCCAGGTCCTTTTCCGGCGTCATGACCGAGGTCTTGCGCTTGGTGAAGGCCGAGTCCTGGGCCACGGGGCCGTAGTAGATCTCCACCTGCACATCGCGCGTGGTCAGGCCGTCGAGCTGCACCTGGGCCTCCACAAGCACCGGTTCCTCCACAAAGACCTTCTCGTGGGTCTCGGTGCGGATGTCGCGGATGGACAGCCTGTTCCAGCTGGTCATGAGCTTCATGCGCCACTGGGCCAGATCCTTGGCCGCGCGGAAATCGTCGCGCACGAGGCTCTGGTAGTTGCGGCACGAGGGCAGGTAGGCCTTCTCCGTGTAGTCCTCGACCATGCGGTGGGCGTTGTAGATGGGCCCAAGCTCGCGCAGGGCGCTCTTCATCTTGCGGATCCAGGTGCGCGGCAGGTTGCCGTGGCCACGGTCGTAGAACTCCGTGAGCACGTCGTTCTCCAGGATGTTGAACAGGGTCTGGCTCTCCACAAAGTCCTGGTAGACGCTGTCCTCGTACTCCTCTCCCCTGCCGATGGCCCAGCCCAGGCTGTTGTCCTGGCGGTAGGCCTCGTCCCACCAGCCGTCCAGGGTCGAGAGCTGGAGCACGCCGTTGGCCAGGGCCTTCATGCCGCTGGTGCCGCAGGCCTCAAGGGGCCGGCGGGGGTTGTTCAGCCACACGTCGCAGCCCTGGACCATGCGGCTGGCGATCTTCATGTCGTAGTCCTCAAGGAAGACCATGGACAGCCGGCAGTCCTCGCGGCGGCAGAGCTGCACCAGGTCCTGGATGATCTTTTTGCCCTCGTTGTCGTTGGGGTGCGCCTTGCCTGCGAAGATGAACTGCACGCGCCGCTCTTTGTTGGTCAACAGGCGCACCAGGCGTTCCTTGTCCAGGAGCAGCAGATTGGCCCGCTTGTAGGTGGCGAAGCGCCGGGCAAAGCCGATGGTCAGGGCCTGGGGGTCCAGGACCTCGTCAGCATGCTGCAGTTCCTTGTGCCGCGCGCCCTTGTCCATGAGCTGCTTGCGCAGGCGCTTGCGCACGAAATCAACCAGCCGCTCGCGCAGCCGTTCGTGGGTGCGCCAGAGCTCGGCGTCCGGGATGCCCTCGGCCTGGTTCCAAACGCGCACGCAGTCCGAATCCTCGCGCCAGTTGCCCAGGTAGCGGTCATAGAGGATGGCCATGTCCGTGGCCACCCAGGTCGGCGTGTGCACGCCGTTGGTGATGGCCCCGATGGGCACGTCTTCCACGGGATTCTGGGGCCACACCTTCTGCCACATGCGCCGGGAGACCTCGCCGTGCAGCTTGGACACGCCGTTGCTGAAGCGCGAGAGCCTGAGCGCCAGCACGGTCATGCAGAACTGTTCCCCCTCGTCGCGCGGGTCCTCGCGGCCCAGGGCCAGAAAGACCTTGAAGGCCAGGCCCAGCTTGCGCGAATAGTCCTCGAAATAGGCCTGCATGAGCTCCGGCGGGAAGCGGTCGTTGCCCGCAGGAACAGGGGTGTGCGTGGTGAACACGCTGGAGGAGGCGGTGAGCTCCGAGGCGGCCTCAAAGGACAGGCCCTGGTCCTGCATGTACACGCGGATGCGCTCCAGGCCGGCAAAGGCCGAGTGCCCCTCGTTCATGTGGATGACCATGGGCTCTATGCCCAGGCAGGCCAGGGCCCGGATGCCGCCGATGCCGAGCAGGATCTCCTGCTGCAGGCGCATCTCCAGGCCGCCGCCATACAGGCGCGAGGTGACGGCCCGCAGGTCCGGCGGGTTCTCCGGCACGTTGGAGTCCAGCAGGTACAGGCGCACCTTGCCCACGTGCACCTCCCAGACCCGGGCGGAGAGCGGCTGTCCCTGGCAGTCCACGCAGACCACACAGGGGTTGCCGTTCACGTCCTTGGCCGGGCGCATGGGCATCTGCTCGAACTCGTGGCCCGGATAGCGCTCCTGCTGCCAGGCGTCGGGGGTCATGTACTGGCGGAAGTAGCCTTCCTGGTACAGGAGGCCCACGCCAACGAGGGGGAGGTTCAGGTCGCTTGCGGACTTCAGGTGGTCGCCTGCCAGGATGCCCAGGCCGCCGGAGTAGATGGGCAGGCACATGGCGATGCCGTATTCCAGGCTGAAATAGGCCACGCA
>CAZXZF010000397.1:0-2682 GCA_964645095.1 uncultured Desulfocurvus sp.
GTCCACCTGCTCCACGTGCTCGATCATGACCACGGCGTCCATGCCGTCGGGCAGGCTGTGGCCGGTGTTCACGGGGAAGAAGCCCGCGCCCTTGGCCAGGGTCACGGGGCTGCCCTCGCGCGCGGCAAAGGTGTCGGCTGCGCGCACGGCGATGCCGTCCATGGCTGCGGCGTGGAAGGTGGGCGAGGAGCAGCGGGCGAAGATCGGCCCGCTGGTCACGCGTCCGCAGGCCTCGTGGGCCGGGACGCTCTCCTGGCGGATGAGCTTCAGGCGGCCCGCCTCGCCGAGGGCGGCCCTGGCGCGGGCCACGGCCTCCTGCGGCGGGATGGTCGAAAGGTAGACGTTGCGGTCGATTTTCTGTGCGCTGGTCTGCTTTGCGTTGCGGTCAGTCATGCTGGCCTCCGGGGTATGTCGATATTGACATAGATTGTGCCCGAGGCGGACCAATGCTGTCAAGAAAACTTGGTCCTGTGGCCGTGTGGACCGGGCAATGCCCTAGCGCAGGGTGGAGCGGTAGGTGTCCTTGTTGCGGTGGCGCTGGAAGCGCGTCACGGCCCGGTTGTGCTCGCCCAGCGTGCTGGTGAACTCGTGGGTGCCGTCGCCCCTGGCCACGAAGTAGATGTACCCGTGGACCTCGGGGCTTTGGGCGGCCTTGAGCGACTCCAGCCCCGGCGAGCAGATGGGGCCGGGCGGCAGGCCCGCGTGGGCGTAGGTGTTGTACGGGTTGGCCGGGTCCGCCAGATGGGCGCGCTTGAGGTCGCCGTCAAAGCTCTCGCCCAGGCCGTAGATGGTGGTGGGGTCGCATTGCAGGCGCATGCCGAGTTTCAGCCGGTTGGCGAAGACTCCGGCGATGCGCGCCCGCTCGGACGCCGCGCCGGTCTCGCGCTCCACCAGGGAGGCCAGGATGACGATGCGCCGCAGTTCGTCGGCCGGGGGCAGGCCCTGGGGCCAGAGCACCTTGGCCTGGCGGGCGAACTCCTTGAGCATGGCCTCCACCGCTGCGGCGCTGTTGTCGTCGAAGCTTCTTGAAAGCTGGTAGGTCTGGGGGAACAGGAAGCCCTCGGCCCCCTCGGCCCCCTTGGCAGTGCCCGCGGGGACGGAATATTTCTCCAGCAGGGTGGCGTTGCGCATGGCCTGGGCAAAGCCCTCGCGGCTGGCCAGGCCCTCGGCCTCGAAGAGTTTGGCTGTGGTCCACCAGCTCAGGCCCTCGCGCACCTGGACGCGGTGCTGCAGGCCGCCGGTGGCGGTCAGCACGCGCAGGATCTCCTCCGGGGTCCAGCCGGAACTGAGCAGGAACTCGCCCGCGCGGGCGGCGCCCATGCGGCTGTGCAGCCTGGCCAGAAAGAGGAAGGCCTGGGCGTTTCTGATGAGGCCCTGGCGTTCCAGGTCGCTGGCGATGGCGGGCAGGCTCAGGCCCGGACGGATGAGGACCACGCGCTCGCGCCCCGGCACCTCGGCCGGGCCGAGGAACACCACCAGGGCCACGGCCGCGGCTGCGGCCACGGTCAGCACGAAACCGGCCAGGGTCCACCAAAGGGGCCTTAAGCGGGATTTTGGGTGATCCAGGTTTCCAGGATCTGGACCGCCGCCTGGCTGTCCAGTCTCTCTTTTCTCTTCCGGCTGCACAGACCGGCCTCCTTCAATTGCTCTTCCGCCGCAACGGAACTCAGGCGCTCGTCCACCAGGTGCACGGGGCAGCTCACGCGCCGGCCCAGGCTCTCGGCGAAGTTGCGCGCCTGGCGGGTGGTCAGGGAGTCGTCGCCCTCAAGGGTCAGGGGCAGGCCCACCACAACGGCGCCGACGCCCTCGGCCTCGACGAGCCCTACAATAGCGTCGAACAGGGAGTCGCGCGTGGTGCGCTCAATGCTCTTGCGGGCAAAGGCCATGCGGCCTTCCGGGTCGGTGATGGCCAGGCCGACGCGTTTGGTGCCGAAGTCGATGCCGAGCGTGCGCAATGTGTTCCCGCCTCGTGCCGCGCGGTCCCGGAGCTGTTGCCGGGGGTGGGGTGCGCGTGGCCGGGCGAGTGTGCTTTGTCAGGCCGGGGGCTGTCAATGCTTTTGGCGGGGGGCGGCTGCCCGGAGTGCTGCGGGCGGATGCGGGCGCTTGTTTTCAGCGTGTCCGCGATGTAGGGTCCCCTGTCGGCATTCCGACAGCGAGAGTGCGTTTATGCATTTGAACCTGCCGCCCAGACCAGCGCCCGGCAACACGGCCGGGGTCAAAGCGCGCCAGCCGTGGCTGGCCGGGCTGTTGTCCTTTCTGGTGCCCGGCCTGGGCCAGGTGTACAATGGCCGGACCCGCCGGGGCCTGGTCCTGCTCGGCCTGGCCGCGGCCTGGCAGGTGCTGGGCATCGGCGCGGCAGAGACCTTCCGCTGGTGGGCCGTGTCCCTGGCCGGGTACTTTCTGCTCTGCTGCGCGGCCAGCCTGGACGCCCTGCGCACGGCCAAAACCCTCCAGTTTTTCCGCCCCGGCCCGCAGAACAGCCCCATCCTGTACACGGGCTGCGCCGTGGCCCTGGCCACGGTGTCGCTTTTGGCGGGCCTGGCCGAGGGCAGGTTCTTCCCGGTGTACACCGTGTCCCAGACCTCCATGCGGCCCACCCTGCGCACGGGCGACCGCCTGCGCTCCCAGGCCCTGGGCCCGCGCGACATCATCCGCCGGGGCCAGCTGGTGGTCTTCGAGTAC
>CAZXZF010000398.1:0-2664 GCA_964645095.1 uncultured Desulfocurvus sp.
CCTCCTACGCCGAGGTCCTCATCTGGGCCATGCGCACCTCCCGCGCCGTGCCCTTCAAGAACGGCGAACTGGTGCTGCTGCGCTACGACCATGATGCGCTCCCGCTGGCCGAGGCCGTGTACGCCACGCTCATGGACGCGCACCTGCACCCGCTTCCCGTCGCCCTGCCCACAAGCTTCATGCAGTCCGAGCACTTCGGCAACTCCAGCTTCGGCCAGCTCACCTTCAGCCAGCCCGGCCTGGACGAACTGTACAAGGCCACCGCAGGCGTCATCACCATCCTGGCGCCCGACGACCTGACGCACCTGGGCCACATCGACCCGCTGACCATCGCCGCTGGCGAGCGGACCGAGATGCAGGCCGCCGGAGTGCTGGACCGCCGCCGCCGCGCTGGCCTGCTGGGCTCCACGGTCTGCCTGTATCCCACAGAGGCCCTGGCCGAGGCCAGCGGCATGGACATCAGCGAATACGCCGAGCGCTTGGCCCGCGCCTGCCTGCTCTTCACGCCGGACCCCGTGGCCGAGTGGAAGCGCACCAGAAAGGAGCTGGCAGCCATCGCCAAGTGGCTGGACGGCCTCAGCATCTCGCGCCTGCACATCGAGAGCGAGCGCTGCGACCTGACGCTCTCGCCCGGCGACAAGCGCAAATTCGTGGGCGTCACGGGCCGCAACATCCCGGGCTTTGAGCTGTATCTCGCGCCGGACTGGCGCACGGTGGAAGGAGTGTACTTCGCCGACCAGCCGTCCCTGCGCTGGGGCCGGATCTTGTCCGATGTGCGCCTGGAGTTCCATGGCGGGGTGGCGGTGCAGACCGAGGCCGGGCGCGGCGGGCAGTTTTTGTCCGGACGGCTGGCCTCTGATGGCGGCGCGCGCCGGGTGGGCGAGTTCTCGCTCACGGACAAACGCATCTCCAAGGTCGAGCGCTTCATGGCCCACACGCTGCTGGACGAGAACTTCGGCGGCGAATTCGGCAACTGCCACATCGCGCTCGGCGGGGCGTCCGCCGCCAGCTTCACCGGCCCGGCCAGCGAGCTGAGCCCGGAGCGCGAGGCCGAGCTCGGGTTCAACGCCTCAGCCATGCACTGGGACCTGGTGAACACCGAGGCCAAACGCGTCACGGCGATCATTCCCAGCGACAGGGCCAACGGCAAGTCAGACAGCGGTCGGCGCACCATCTACGAGAACGGCCAGTTCCTGGTCTGAGCACCCATTTTTCGCCGCCGGAGCGGGCAAATCCGCACCCCGGCCTGTTGACATCCCAAACCCCGTGTTTACTTGTTTGACTGACGCGACGCCGGGGCAGCTTGTGTTTGAGCCGCCCGGCGTCCTCGCATGTTCAGAGCAACACGAGAGACGACGGAGCACCAATGTCTGAAATCGAGAAGAACGAGGCGCAGGAGCCAGACGCCGAGGCCCCCAAGGTTGACTTGAGCGAGGAAGAGCTCCAGGCCCTGTGCAAGGCCCATGTCTGCACCAAGTGCGCGGTCATGGCCGAGGCCGAGGACATCAAGCTGCGCGCCCTGGCCGACAACGAGAACTTCAAGCGCCGCATCAGCCGCGAGGCCGAGGACATGCGCCGCTACGCGACCGAGTCCGTGCTCTCGGACCTGCTGCCCGTGCTGGACAATCTCTCTCTGGCCCTTGAGCACGCAGGCGACAACCCGGCTTGCAAGAACCTCGTCATGGGCGTGGACATGACCCGCAAGATCTTCCTGGACACGCTCAAGCGCCACGGCCTGGAATGCGTGGGCGCCTGCGGCGAGGCCTTTGACCCGGCCAAGCACGAGGCCATCGGCGCCGTGTGCGAACCGGGCCTGGAAGAGGACTGCGTGGCCAAGGTGAGCCAGAGCGGCTACGTGCTCAAGGGCCGCGTCATCCGCCCGGCCAAGGTTCTGGTCAACAAGAAACCCGAAGCGTAGGCCTTGCGGTCTTTACATCGGCGAAAGCGGACTTACTAAAAGCCTCAACGCAAACATCATCCCCCACCCCTGGAGGTTTATATCATGGGCAAGATCATCGGCATCGACCTTGGGACCACCAACTCCTGCGTCTACGTCATGGAAGGCAAGGACCCCAAGTGCATCAGCAGCCCCGAGGGCGGCCGCACCACCCCGTCCATCGTGGCCTTCACGGACAAGGAGCGCCTCATCGGCGAGATCGCCAAGCGCCAATCCGTGACCAATCCTGAGAAGACCATCTCCGCCATCAAGCGCCTCATGGGCCGCCAGTTCGACGCCCCTGAAGTCAAGAAATGGCGCGAGCACTGCCCCTACAAGATCGTTGCGGGCAAGAACAACGACGCCTGGGTCGAGATCAACGGCAAGAAATACAGCCCGCCCGAGGTCTCCGCCTTCATCCTGCAGAAGCTCAAGAAGGACGCCGAGACCTACCTGGGCGAGGCCGTCACCGAAGCCGTCATCACCGTCCCGGCCTACTTCAACGACTCCCAGCGCCAGGCCACCAAGGACGCGGGCAAGATCGCCGGCCTTGAGGTCAAGCGCATCATCAACGAGCCCACCGCGGCCTCCCTGGCCTACGGCATGGACCGCAAGAAGAACGAGAAGATCGCCGTGTTCGACCTGGGCGGCGGCACCTTCGACATCTCCATCCTCGAAGTCGGCGACAACGTCGTGGAAGTGCGCGCCACCAACGGCGACACCTTCCT
>CAZXZF010000399.1:0-2654 GCA_964645095.1 uncultured Desulfocurvus sp.
GGGTGGCCATGGCCCCGCCGATGGCCCCGGCGATGTGGTCGCGCCCGGCGGCGGTGTCCGTGACCAGCGGCCCCAGGACATACAGCGGAGCGCCGAAGGTGGCGCGCTTGATGCCCTGGATCTGCGACTGCACCAGGTGCAGGGGCACATGTCCCGGGCCCTCGATCATCACCTGCACCCCGGCGGCCCAGGCGCGGCGGGCCAGCACGCCGAGCGTCAACACTTCCTCCCACTGGGCCGGATCGCCGGCATCGCAGCCGGCTCCGGGCCGCAGGCCGTCGCCCAGGCTCAAGACCACGTTGTGCGCGCGGGCGATGTCGAGCAGGGCGTCGTAGTGCGTCAAAAGCGGATTCTCTTCGCCCCTGCGGCGCATCCAGCGCGCCAGGATGGCCCCGCCGCGCGAGACGATGCCGAGGGTGCGCGAGCCATCCATGGCCAGCTCGGCCCCGCGCCGGGTCAGCCCGCAGTGCAGGGTCATGAAGTCCACGCCCTGGCGGGCCTGCTTCTCGACCTCGGCCAGGAGATCGCCGGGCTCGAAGCCCGAGGGATCGCGGCCGTCCTTGGCGCAGGCCCCGGCCACGGCGTAGATGGGCACGGTGCCGAGCGGCAGCGCGGTCTCGGAGAGCATGCGCACGCGGATGGCGTCGAGGTCCCCGGCGGTGGACAGGTCCATGACGGCGTCCGCCCCTGCGGTTTCGGCCACCTTGAGCTTGTCGGTCTCGCCGACCATGTCGCTGGCCAAAGGCGAGGTGCCGATGTTGGCGTTGACCTTGACACGGGCGGGCTGACCGATGAGAGTGGGCCGCACGCCTGCGTGGGCCGGATTGGCCAGCAGGGCCAGCGTGCCCTGGTCGATGCGCGCGCGGATCTCGGCCTCGGGCATGTGCTCCAGGGCGGCCAGGCTTGTGATGTGCTGGTCAAGGACGCCGGAAAGGGCCTTGTTGGTCTTGATGATGGGCATGTGAGCTCCTCGTCGTTGGGTGCCGACCTGGGGTTTGGCCGGGCAGGGCGCTTGAAGCGGACGGGAGTGCTGGGAAAAGGGGGGTATCCATTTCCTCCAACGGCATGACCCGTATCAGGTTCAACGGTCGGCCCCGCAGAAAGAGACCCTCTCAGCCCGGTTGACCCGGACTCCCGTATGGCGCGCAAGCTGGCAATGATCGCTCCCCCTCGCTACCCGCCAGGGGCGGTGAAGTCAACCGCAGCGCCAGGAGACGCCAGCCTCGCCCCGGCGGGAAATTTTTAGCCGCGGCCTCTTGCTTTCCGTGAACTTCGGGCGTATATGCCGATGCTTCACGTGAACAATGAGCCTGGAGACAGCCATGAAAAAAGAAATCCATCCCAACGTCAACGACACGTTGATCCGTTGCAACTGCGGCTACGAGGCCACCCTGCTCACCACCAAGGGCAAGGAACTCTCGGTTGAAATCTGCTCCAACTGCCATCCCTTCTACACGGGCAAGCAGCGCTTCATTGATACCGCCGGCCGCATCGACCGCTTCCGCAAGAAGTACGGGACTCCCGCCGACGCCAAGAAGTAGCGCCCGAAGCACGCACTGTGGAATGCCTCTGTTGGGTCGCCAATGGAGGCATTCTTGTTTCCCCTGGCCTGCCCGGCCTTTACTTTGGGCCGCCTGGACTTATCTGGAAAAGGCCGTCCGGGGACGTCCTGGCAGCATGACGAGAGGCCTGCGCCTCCAAGCCCATGAGGTGAGCCTCTTGAAAAGACGCGCCCTGATTCCCTTTGTCTCCGCAGGCCCCACCGTGGGCGGCCAGGCCGTCATCGAAGGCGTGATGATGCGCGCCAAGAATCGTCTGGCCATAGCCGTGCGCAAGCCCGACGGCGAGATCGTCGTGGAGGTCCGCCCGTGGTTCAGCCTGACCACTGCGGCCATCCTGAGAAAGCCCATGCTGCGCGGCTTCCCGGTGCTCCTGGAGACCCTGGTCAACGGCATCAAGGCGCTGAACTTTTCGGCCATGCAGGCCGTGGCCGAGGACGAAGGCGAAAGCGAACTGACGCCCTGGCACCTGGTGCTGACCATGATCGTGGCCCTGGGCGTGGCCCTGGGGCTTTTTGTGGTCCTGCCGCACTTCATGTCCGTGGCCATGCAGTGGCTTGGCCTGTCCGGGGATGTGGAGACCTTGAGCTTCAATGCCTGGGACGGCGCTTTCAAGATGCTCCTGTTCGTGGGCTACATCGGGGCCATCTCTCTTGTGCCGGACATCCGCCGGGTGTTCCAGTACCACGGGGCCGAGCACAAGGTCATCTGGGCCTTTGAGAGCGGCAAGGAAGTGACCGTGGAGTCGGCACGCGGCAACAGCCGCCTGCACCCGCGCTGCGGCACCTCGTTTCTGCTCTTCGTCCTGGCCGTGAGCATCCTGCTTTACACGGCCCTGGTGCCCTGGCTCCTGACCTTCTACAGGCCGGAAATTTTTCTGCTCAAGCACCTGTACATCGTGTCCATGAAGCTCCTGTTCATGGTGCCCATCAGCTGCATCGCCTACGAGATCATCCGCTTTGCCGGAAAGTTCAGTTCCAACGTGCTCTGCCGCATGCTCTGCTGGCCCGGCCTTGTGCTCCAGATGATGACCACCAAGGAGCCGGACGACAGCCAGATCGAGGTGGCCATGGCCGCCCTCAAGTGCGCCGTGAG
>CAZXZF010000400.1:0-1162 GCA_964645095.1 uncultured Desulfocurvus sp.
AGACCTCGCGCGGGCCGTAGGCGATGCCCAGGGCGTCCTCGATCTGCATGGCCGAAAGGCCCAGGGCGGCGGCCTTGTCGCGGTCGATGGTCAGGTTGAGCTGCGGGTTTTTCAGCTGCAGGTCGCTGTTCACGTCCTGGATCTCGGCCACTTCGAGCAGGCGCGACTCCAAAACCTGGGAGTACTGGAACAGTTCCGCCGTGTTCGGGCTTTGCAGGGTGAACTGGTATTGCGCCTTGGTGTAGTTCGCGCCCAGGTTGATGGGCGGCGGATTCTGGAGGAAGGTCTTGATGCCCACGACGTTTGAAAGCTTCTTGCGCAGGGATTGGAGCACCTCGTCGGCGGACATCGTGCGCTGGTGGCGCGGCTTCAGGCGGATGAGCAGGCGCCCGGAGTTGCCTGCCGGGTTCGGTCCGCCAGCGCCCACCAGGGACATGAAGCTTTCGATGTTCGGGTCGCTGGCGATGATGTCGGCCACGCGGTTCTGGTGCTCCAGCATGTATTCAAGGGAGATGCCCTGCTCGGCCTCGGTGACGCCGGTGAGCTGGCCGATGTCCTCGCTGGGGATGAAGCCCTTGGGGATGGTGACGAAGAGCACGGCGGTCAGCACGAGCAGCGCCAGGGAGAAGGCCAGGGTGATGCGCCGGTGGCGCATGGTCCACTTGAGCGTGGTGTCGTACCCCCTCAACAAGGCCTGAAAGGCCCGCTCGGTGACGGCGTAGAACTTCCCGTGGGCGGCGTGCGCCCCCGGCTTGAGCATGAGGCTGGTCAGCATGGGCGTGAGGCTTAAGGACACGAACCCGGAGATGAGGATGGCCGCCACGATGGTCACGGCGAACTCGTTGAACAGCCGGCCCACCACGCCGCCCATGAACAGCACAGGCAGGAACACGGCGGCCAGCGAGATGGTCATGGACACGATGGTGAAGCCGATCTCCTGGGAGCCCTTGAGCGCGGCCTCGCGCGGGAGCATGCCCGCCTCGGTGTGGCGCACGATGTTCTCCAGCACCACGATGGCGTCGTCGACCACGAAGCCCACGGCCAAGGTCAGCGCCATGAGCGAGATGTTGTCCAGGTTGAACTTGAACTGGAGCATGCAGGCAAAGGTGCCGATGACGCTCATGGGCAGGGCCAGGCTCGGGATGATGGTGGCCGAGACGTT
>CAZXZF010000400.1:1262-2609 GCA_964645095.1 uncultured Desulfocurvus sp.
CCGTAGATCATGACCTGGGCCACGCCGCTGATCATGGAGATGCGCTGGGCCAGCAGGGTCTCGGCGAACTCGCTGACCTGGTACAGCGGGAGCGTGGGCGAGGACACGGCCAGGTACAGGATGGGCTGGTCTGCCGGGTTGACCTTGCGCAGCACCGGGGGCGTGGGCAGGTCCGAGGGCAGGTTGCGCTGGGCCGAGGCGATGGCCGCCTGCACGTCCTGGGCTGCGGCGTCGATGTTGCGCTCCAGGTTGAACTGCAGGGTGATGCGCGTGTTCCCCAGCGTGTTGGTGGAGGTCATGGAGTCGATGCCCGAGACGTTGGAGAACTCCTTCTCCAGCGGCGTGGCGATGCTTGCGGCCATGGTCTCCGGGCTGGCCCCGGGCATGGTGGCCGAGACCTGCAGGGTGGGGAAGTCCACGTTGGGCAGGTCGCTCACGGGCAGCTTGAAATAGGCCATGACGCCGAAGATGAGGATGGCGGCCATGACCAGGGTGGTCATGACCGGGCGCTCGATGAAGATTCTGGCCGGGTTCACGGCTTTTTCCCGGCGGCCTGGGGGGCATTGACCGCAGCCTGGGGAGGCATCGGGGCCGTGGCGTTGGCCTGGGGCGCGGCCTTGTCGCCAGCGGCCTTGATCTCCACGGTCGAGCCGGGCACGAGCATGACCTGGCCGTCCACCACGACCTTTTCGCCCGCGGCCACGCCGGTGTCCACCACCACGGTCTGGTCCGGGGCCGGGCTCACGGTGACGGGGCGCATGTCCACGGTCTGGTCGGCCTTGACCACGAAGACATACGGGCCGGACACGCCGGTTTGCACGGCCTGGGCGGGCACGACCACGGCGTTCTCGCGTTCGGCCAGGCGCAGGAAGGCGCGCACGAACTGTCCGGGCCAGAGATTCTTGCCCTTGTTGGCGAACACGGCCTTGAGGCGGATGGTGCCGGTGGTCTTGTCCACGGCGTTGTCCACGCTGGAAAGCTCGCCGGTGTCCAGCACGACGCCCTCGGCGGTCTGGGCCTCCACGCGGAGCTGGCCCAGGGCGGCCTGCTTCTGGATCTCCGGCAGGTGGCGTTCCGGAACGGAGAAGCTGACGAAGATGGGCTCGATCTGGTTGATGACCACCAGGGGGCGGTCGTCGCCGGATTTGCCCACCAGGTTGCCCTCCTGCACCAGCACGTGCCCGGCGCGGCCCGCGATGGGCGAGGAGATGCTGGCGAAGCCGAGCTGGAGGCGGGCCTGCTCAACCTGGGCCCGGTCCAGGGCCAGGCTGGCGCGCAGGCCGATGGCGTTGGCCTGGACCTGCTCCAGCTGCTCGCGGCTCACGGCCCCCTGGTCGAACAGGGCCT
>CAZXZF010000401.1:0-2593 GCA_964645095.1 uncultured Desulfocurvus sp.
CAGTTGCCGATGGCCCCGATCATCTGCGTCTCGTGGCGCACGCCGATCTGGCGCAGTTCGATGCGCGTATGGAACTCGCGCACCAGGCTCTTGATGAGCTCGCGGAAGTCGATGCGGTTCGGCGCCGTGAAGTAGAAGATCATCTTGCTGCGGTCGTGCAGCACCTCCACGTCCACGAGCTTCATGTCCAGCTCCTGGTGGGAGATGCAGCCCCGGCAGAAATTGAAGGCCCGGCGCGCCAGGCGCTTGTTCTCCGCTCCGGTCTCCAGGTCCTGCGGCCCGGCCACGCGGTAGATGCCCTGCAACCCTGCGGCGGTTCTCGGCCGGGGCTGATACTGGGCGGCCTGCTCCAGGGAATAGATGCCGCCGATGGGCGCGGTTGCATCCTGCGGATGCTCCGGGGAAATTTCGCCGTGGCCGGTCTTGGGGGCCTCGGCCTGCGGGGCTTCGGACAGCGGGACATCCGCCAGCGGGACATCATCCTGCCAGTCCGTGCTGATCAGCACCGCCTCGAACGGGGCCGGGGCAATGCCCGCCGGGACGACAACGACGACATGGGCGTCCTGCTGAGCGGCCTCCGGGGCCGCCACAGTGGCCACATGCCCCAGGGCCAGGCCCTGGTCGGTCTCCACCAGCACGGACTGCCCCGCGCGCACCACATTGGCTCCGGAGGCAAAGTAGCACACCGGCCCGTGGTCGCTGAACTTGATCCCGAGAATCTGACTCATGCACCTGTCCTGTGGGTCGCTTTAGGCCGTCTGGGCCGTGCGACGTCGTAGGCTTCATTAGCCGACTTTTCGTCGAAGTTCAAATGTCGCCAAGGGGCGGCGGCGCCCCAAAAAAAACGGCGGAAGGCAACGGCCAGGCCGCTGCCTCCGTCCGCTCGTCCCGCCCAAACACTGGACCGGGCGTCTGAACCTGGCCGGGCTAGGCCGTGAGCCCCAGGGCGCGGAGTTCGGCCATGAAGCGCTCCTCCTCGATGGGTTTGACCAGGAAGCAGTCGGCTCCGCCGAGAAAGAAGGCGTCATTGGTCTCGCGGGAGTCCTCAAGCATGCTGATGACCACGACCTTGCAGCGCTTGGCATCGCTCAAGCCCAGGTCGTTCTCGTAGCCGCGCATCTCGCGCAGGGCCTGCTGGCCGTCCATCTCGGGCATCACCAGGTCCATGCAAACCAGGTCGTAGGGACGTCCGTCCTCCAGGGCCTTTTTGAAGGCCCCCACGGCTTCCTCGCCATTGACCGCGATGTGGCATTCCGCAACGGGCCGCATCATGTCATGGAGCATGACCCGGCTGTAGAAATCGTCGTCCACGATAAGCACACGCATCAATACACTCCCCCTTGTTCCTGCCCCCCCTGCCTTTTGCGAGGCACTTGCGGGTGTGGCATGTCCTGGGACAGAAATCAAGTACAGCCGGGCTTCGGTGCGCGGCAGGCAGAGCCCTTGGAGGCGGCCGGGAACCCGGGTATGGGCTAGGGTCTGTTTCCAAATGATGGATTTTGTTCCCTGGCGAGGAGAGAGCCTATTTTGGGGCCAGGGGGTGTACTCATGCGGTACAGCCCTGGACCAAAATCGGCTCGCGACGACGCCCAGGGGGCAAAAGACGCTTTTAGAAACAGGCCCTAGAGGTCGAAGCTGGAATCCTGGGTCAGGGCCAGGCAGGCAGGCCCGGAGCCCTGGCTGAAGCCGGGGCCGGACAACACTTCGCGGCAACGCCGCACAATCTCGTCCACGCCGTCATCCGTGCGTTCCTGGTTGTGGTGGAACAGGCCCAGAGTCTTCACCCCGGCAGCCTTGGCCAACCTTGCCGCGTCCTCGAAGTGCGAGTGCCCCCAGCCCCTGCGCTGCGGGTATTCCTCGGGCGTGTACTCGGCATCGTGCACGAGCAGGTCCGCATCCCGGCAAAAGGCCGCGTACTCGTCGAAGCTGCGCCCGCCCCGGTGGTGCTGCGAAAGCTCGTTGTCCGTGAGCAGCACAAAACTCCTGCCGTCCTCCTCCACGCGGTAGCCCGCGCCCAGGTTCGGGTGCGAGAGCGCGATGCGCGTGACCTTGAGGCTGTCCACCTGCAGGCTTTCGCCCTGCCAGACGAAGCCCGTGATCCTGGACGGCAGCTTCACGAAGGGGACCGGGAACAGCGGCGGGGCCATGACCCGCGTCAGGAGCTTGGCGATGTTTCCCTGCAGGCCGGGACTGCCGTAGAGGTCGATGCGCACCTGCGGGTTGTACAAAAGCTTGAAGAAGGGCAGGCCCAGCACGTGGTCCCAGTGGGTGTGGGTGAACAGGAGCGTCAGGTCCAGGCGGCCCTCTTCCACCAGCCGGCAGCCCAGCCTGCGGATGCCCGTGCCTGCGTCGATGACCAGGAGTGCGTCGTTCTTGGAACGGATCTCGATGCAGGTGGTGTCGCCGCCATAGCGGACATACTCCGGCCCGGAGACCGGGATGGAGCCGCGCGCGCCCCAGCAGCGCACCTTCACAGGGCGTACCGCCGGGACAAATGCTGGTCTGCGGATTCCGGGAGCCTCATCCTGCAGTACTTATCCGTAGCGCGCAGCAATGGCAAGCCCCTGGCCAGGGGCAAGCGCCGGGGAACCGG
>CAZXZF010000402.1:0-1078 GCA_964645095.1 uncultured Desulfocurvus sp.
ATGCGCGGACTCCGGCAACTCCAAAGCCGCCGCAGAAGCTCACGCCGGAACAAGGTCCCGGCCAAGCGGTGCGGCGGCGAGCTATTTCTTGGTCTCTGACTGCTGGGCGGTCTGCGACGGCTGGGCAGCAGGATCAGCGGCAACGCCGTCCAGGCCCTTGCGCAGTTCGCGGATGCTCTTGCCGATGCTGGCGCCAAGCTGCGGGAGCTTGTTCGGGCCGAACACAAACAGGGCGATGACAAGGACCAGCAGCAGGTGCATGGGCTGGAAAAGCTGTCCGAACATGGCGGTTCCTCCGTGTTCCCGTGGAGCGGCGGGCGCGTCAAACGTCCAGGTCCAGGGGAGGCTTGCGCCGGTTCCCGGCATTCTCCGGTCGGCGCGTCGGTTCGGGTGTCTGTCAGGAAACAAGGTCCAACAGGGACGATACAGTCTCAATCCGTGCGTAGGGGCTCTCCCAGCGGGCAGGCCCCACGCACAGTGCAGCCCTTACAGGGAACCGTCGCCCCCGTCAATGCGCATATTTCCCACGCCAAACCTGCGCCTACTCGTAATGGGTCCACATGCGCAGGATCTTCACCGTCTTGACCGCCTCAAGCACCTGATAGACCAGGCGGTGCTGGATATTGATCCGCCGTGAATATGCGCCAGCAAGGTCGCCTTGCAGCTTTTCATACGGCGGTGGCATCCCAAAAGGATTCGAACTGAGAATGTCAAGAAGACGCTGGACCTGCGGCTTCAGCCCAGCCTGCGCGATCCGGCGCGCGTCCTTCACGGCCTGGCGGGTGAACACCAGCGTCCAACTCACCAGCCGGGCCCCGTGTCGCACTCCTCCACAGGGGTGGCCAGTCCTTCACGAATGGATTCACGCATGCCCGGCACAGACAGCAGGTACATGGTCTCCTGAATCGCCCGCCAGTCGTCCTCGGACACAAGCACAGCCGTGCCCCGCTTGCCCACGATCTGCACGGGCTCATGCGTGTCCTTGACCTCGTCCACAAGACTGTACAGCCGCTTGCGGGCCTCTGATGCCGTGAGGGTTGTCATGGGCGCGACCTCCTGTCGTACGAGATTGCGTACG
>CAZXZF010000402.1:1178-2588 GCA_964645095.1 uncultured Desulfocurvus sp.
CGCCGCCATCCATGCGCATCTTGAGGTGCTGGTAGGCCTTGGCCGTGGCCACGCGGCCGCGCGGGGTGCGCTTGATGAACCCGCACTGGATGAGGAAGGGCTCGTAAATGTCCTCAATGGTGCGCGATTCCTCGGAGCAGGCCACGGCGATGGTCTTCACCCCCACGGGCCCGCCGCTGAACTGGTTGACGATGAGCGAGAGGATCTTGCGGTCCATCTGGTCCAGGCCGTAAGGGTCCACGTCCAGCTTGTCCAGGGAGTCCTCGGCCAGCTGCTTGTCCACCGTGGCCTGGCCCTGCACCAGCGCGTAGTCGCGGATGCGCCTGAGCAGCCGCCCGGCGATGCGCGGGGTCCCGCGCGACCTGCGCCCGATGGCCCAGGCCCCCTCCTCGGTGATTTGCACGCCCAGGATGTTTGCCGCGCGCAGGACGATGCGCGAGAGTTCCTCGGGCGCGTAGAAATCCAGGCGGAACACGCAGCCGAAGCGGTCGCGCAGGGGCGAGGTCAAAAGCCCCACGCGCGTGGTGGCGCCGACCAGGGTGAAGGGCTCCAGGTCGATTTTGACCGTGCGCGCGCCCGGCCCCTGGCCGATGATCAGGTCGATCTTGTAGTCCTCCATGGCGGGGTACAAAATCTCCTCGACGCTGGCGGGCATGCGGTGGATCTCGTCGATGAACAGGATATCGTGGCGCGAAAGATTGGTCAGGATGGCCGCCAGGTCGCCCACGCGCTCCAGCACCGGGCCGGAGGTCGAGACCATGCTCACGCCGAGCTCCGAGGCCATGATCTGGGCCAGGGTGGTCTTGCCCAGGCCGGGGCTGCCGGAAAACAGCGTGTGGTCCAGGGCCTTGCCGCGTTCCCGCGCCGCCTGGATGAACACGCTTAAGTTCGAGCGCAGGTCGTCCTGGCCGATGAAATCCGCCAGCCGCTGGGGGCGGATGGTGTCGTCCGCCGCAGACAGGGCCGACAGGGGGGGCTTGGGGCTGGCGCCGGTCATGAGCGCGCCGCCGCGATCTTCTTCAGGGCCACGCGCAGGGCGGCGGAGGCGTCGATGTCCGGCTCGGCGTCAAAGATGCCCTTCATCAGGCCGCGGGCCTCCTCCTCGGTGTAGCCCAGGGCCTTCATGCCGGCGAGGGCGTCGAAATACTCGCTGTGGGGCTGGTCCTGGGCGGGCGCGGCGGTCAGCGGCCCGGTCTTGATGCCCGCCACCTTGTCCTTGAGCTTCCACATGATCTCGCGCGCGGACTTGGGGCCAATGCCCGGCACCAACGCCAGCATGTCGGCGTCCTCGCGCAGCACCAGCTCGCGCAGGTGGTCCGGGCGGAAATGCGAGAGGATGCCGAGCGCCTTCTTCGGCCCCAGCTTGTCGATGCCGATGAGCAGGCGGAACAGGTCGCGGTCGTCCTTGGC
>CAZXZF010000403.1:0-2588 GCA_964645095.1 uncultured Desulfocurvus sp.
GGCACCATCGGCGACGGCGACGGCCTGTTCTTCTTCAATTTCCGCGCGGACCGCGCCCGGCAGATCAGCCGCGCATTCTTCGACGATGACTTTAAGGAATTCCAGCGGCCCTTGCGGCCCAGGCTCTCCGGGTTCGCCAGCATGACCCGGTACGAGTCCAGCTTCCCCCTGCCCGTGGCCTCGCCGCCGCAGTCCCTGGACGGATTTCTGGGCGAGGTGGTCAGCACCCTGGGCCTCAGGCAGCTGCGCATCGCCGAGACCGAGAAGTACGCGCACGTGACCTATTTCCTCAACTGCGGGCTGGAGGAGCCGGTTTTGGGCGAGGAGCGCGTGCTGATTCCGTCCCCGCGCGAGGTCCCGACCTACGACCACAAGCCCGAGATGAGCGCCCGCGAGGTCACCGAGACCCTGTTGGCGCGGCGGCGCGAGTTCGACCTGTGCGTGTGCAACCTGGCCAACCTGGACATGGTGGGCCACACCGGCATCATCCCGGCGGTCATCACCGCCTGCGAGGCCGTGGACGAGTGCGTGGGCCGGATCGTGGCGGCCTTCCTGGCCGACGGCGGGCAGGTCTTCCTGACGGCGGACCATGGCAACGCCGAGGAGATGCTCGACGTCCAAGGCAACACCCAGACCGCCCACAGCCTCAATCCCGTGCCGCTGGTGCACATCGACGGCAACGGCGGCCGGACCCTCCGGCCCGGCAAGCTGGGCGACATCGCCCCGACCATCCTGGCCTCCTGGGGCCAGGCCCAGCCCAACAGCATGACCGGCGCAAGCCTGTTCGCCGACGCAAGCCAGTCACCGAGGGGAGCCGCATGACCAAGCCGCTGACACCCGTGCGCCCCATGGGCATGGAGATCGTGTTCCTGTACCCCTGCCCGCATTGCGCCCGCGAGGTCACGCTCATCGCGCCCACGCGGCCCTCCATGGCCCAGTGCGATGCCTGCCGCAAGAACTTCCCCATCGTGCCCGTGGACGACCGCACCCTGCGCTATTTCAAGATCATGCTCAACGGCGGCAAGGCTGCCATTGATCCTGATTTCCTCTGATGCCGGCCTGAGTTCCAGCACACTCGACTCGTTTTTGACCTGAAACGCTCGGCCCATGCACTTGCAGGTGCGCGGGCCGAGCTTTTTTGTATCGAAATGTGAAGTGAAACTTTTAGTAGTGTAAAATCAATAACTAGAAAATTTATAGACAAAATCTAGATAGATTAGCGCGGGAGACGGCGGGCTGGGAAGGGGGCTTCGGGGGGCCACTACGGGCTAAAGAGGCTTTCTGCGGGCCAGGAAGAAGCGCTTCAAGAGCGCGCCGCAGTCCTCGGCCAAAACGCCCTGGAGAATCCAGGGCCGGTGGTTCAAAAAGGGCAGGGTGCGGGCGTCGAGGTTCGAGATGAGCGCCCCGGCCTTGGGATCCGTGGCGGCAAAGACCACCCCGGCGACCCGGGCATGGATGAGCGCGCCCACGCACATGAGGCAGGGCTCCAGGGTCACGGCCAGGATGGCGCCGCTGAGGCGGTGGTTGCCGAGCTTTTGCGCGGCTTCGCGCAGGCACAAAATCTCGGCGTGGGCCGTGGGGTCGTGGAGCGCGATGTTGCGGTTGTGCGCCCGGGCCAGGACGCTGCCGTCTGCCGCCAGGAGCACCGCGCCCACCGGGGCCTCGTCCTCGCGCGCCGCTGCGCAGGCCTCGTCAAAGGCCAGGGACATGAGCGCCCGCCACGAGTCGTGTCCGGGCGGGCGCTCAGGAGGATTGACCTGGTGCATGGCGCTTCTTACAGGGCCTTCAGGTAGCGCACCCCGCCCGCGAGCAGGGTCAGGCCGAGCGGCGAGGTCTCGCCGCGGGTCCACGCCGGGTGGTTGCACGGATGGTTGTAGGCCTCGGGGTGGGGCATGAGGCCCAGGATGCGGCCGGTGGGGTCGGTCAGGCCCGCGATGGCGTTGGCCGAGCCGTTGGGGTTCTCCGGGAACTGCATGGTGGCCACGCCCGTTGTGGGGTCGATGTAGCGCAGGGCCACGAGGTTGGCGGCTTCCAGCGCGTCCAGGGTGGCCTGGTCCTGGGGCACGATCTTGCCCTCGCCGTGGCGCACCGGGGCCTCCAGGATGTCGATGTCCCGGGTGAACACGCAGGGCGAGGCCGGGTTGGCCTTGAGCGTCACCCAGCGGTCCTCGTAGCGGGCCGAGTCGTTGTGCGACAGGGACACCTGGCGTTCGAAGTAGCGGCCGCCCAGGGCGGGCAGCAGCCCAAGCTTCACCAGGAGCTGGAAACCGTTGCAGATGCCCAGGATGAGCCCGCCAGCCTCGAAGAAGCCCTTGAGCTGGTCCAGGACGTGTTCGCCGCTGCTTGTTTTGGCAAAACGCCAGCGCAAGGCCGCTGCCTGGGCCGAGCCCAGATCGTCGCCATCAAGGAACCCACCGGGAAAAATGAGGAAATTGAAATTCTCCATGCGCACATGGCCGGAGACGATGTCCGAAAAATAGGCTATTGTGGCCTCGTCAGCCCCGGATTCCCGGGCGGCGTGTGCTGATTCCTGTTCACAATTGGTGCCGTATCCGGTAAGAACTAGTGCTTTGACGCGGGCCATGAAC
>CAZXZF010000404.1:0-2582 GCA_964645095.1 uncultured Desulfocurvus sp.
AAATACCCCAGCCCCTTCAATATCTCCAACTGCCGCTCCTTGTCCGGGTCGCGGCCCGCGCGCTCGTCTGAGTCCGCCCCGGCCGGGCGGGTGCAGGGCACGCAGCCCAGCGACCGGTAGCCCTCGTGGTACAGCTCGCAAAAGGGCAGCCCCTGGCCCGTGATGAACGACCAGATGTCCATTTCCGTCCAGTCCAGGATCGGGTTCACCTGCCAGTGCTCCGGGCAGGTCGGCCCACCATCTGTGATCGCCGCCCGCAATTCTGCGTATTGTCTGCCCGCGCGGGAGGGGTGCTCGTCGCGCCGGATGCCGGTGATGAGCGCGCCGGTGTTCGTGTCGCCCAGGGCCTTGCAGAGCGGGGCGATCTTCAGGTCGCGGCAGCAGGAGACCTTGTCCAGCGCCACGGGGTACGTGGTGAGGTCCACTCCGGGCCGGGCCAGGGTCAGCGCCACCTTCCAGTCCGCGCAGAGCCGGTCGCGAAACGCCATGGCCTGCGGGAACTTGCAGCCCGTGTCGATACTGATGGCTTTGAGGGCGCTGATGGCCCGCAAGGGTGCCACGCCAGCGCGGGAGAGCGCCTCGCGATACAGGAACAGCGCCACGCCGGAGTCCTTGCCGCCGGTGTAGGCCACGGCCACGCGCGCCGGGTCAAAGGCCGTCAGCAGGGCGTGAAGCACGGCGCGGCTGCGGGCCAGCTTGTCCGTGAGCGGTGCGGACAACGGCACGGGCGGCAGCTGGTTCAAGGATTCGAGGCTTTGGGCGTCGAGTTTCTGGGCGGCGGGGGTCACGGTGGAGGCTCCTTTGCGCGGACAGGTGCGGCACCCGGAACCCGAGGGATTTCTGGGCTCAGGCGGGGTGCCGGTGCTGCGTTTGCTGGGTCAGCACTACCAGCTTTAGAGCGGGCTGACCAAGGTTTTCGCCTGGAGCCCCACAGAAAAGCCTTGACGGCGCCAGTCGTAACGCTTAATTGTTCGTTCCTCGCAAGGGGGCTCGTAGCTCAGTGGATAGAGCGCCGGACTACGAATCCGTAGGTCGCAGGTTCAAATCCTGCCGGGCCCACCATGAAAGTCAAAGGGCTGCCGTCGAAAGACCGCAGCCCTTTTTCTTTGGCTCCAGCCCTGGTTCCAAACCCTGGCCCTGGCCCCGGCTCTGTCCCCGGCCTTGGGCCGCAATCTTTGCACAACGCGCCTTTGCCGGGCCCAAGGGCAACGCCCCCGTCCCAAACCCAGCTCCCGGCCCTGCCTGGACTTCCGGGCGCGCCGCTGCTAAAGGGACCCCATGAAAACAATCACTGGATCATTGGTCCCCGGCAAAAACGGCATGCTGCACCCCATCTTCACCTGCAGCTGCAAGCAGGTCATGGAAGACTACGCCATGGCCCCGACCGTTGCCGTGGAGTGCCCGAAGTGCCAGGCCACAAAGACCTTCCGCATCGTCGAGTTCGCCCCCCGGCAGTGGCGCATCAAGTAGACCCGCTCTCCCCCGCCTGAGTAAACGCGCGGCTCCGGCGCGCTTCTCGTTGACCTTGGCCTGCACCAGCAGGCCCGGAGTCTTGTGCGTTGCTGCGCGTTGCTGCCCTTGGGGCCAGTGTGGCCCAGAGGCCGAAAAAAAAGGGGCTGCCGTCCAAAGACCGCAACCCCTGTTCCTTTTGCCGCGCGCGATGCCGCGCGGCCTAGAGGTCGAACTCGCCGCTCTTGTAGATGACCTTGCTGCCGCCGCCCTTGAGCGTGGCCGTGACGGTCTTGTCCTCGGTGTTCACCAGGTCCCAGTGCAGGGCCGAGTCGTTGAAGCCGAGAGCCTTCTTGAGCTCCGCGTCGAGCCCCGCCTGGTCGCCCGAGTAGGTGTCGGAATAGCTCGCGCCCACGGCCACGTGGCAGTTGCCGAAAGCCCCGCCGAAGTTCTCGTCAAAGAGCGTGTTGGCCATGAAGGCGTCGATGCGCGAGTGGCGGCGGTCGGTCAGCGAGAACTCGCCCAGCTGCGCCGCGCCCTCGTCCATGGCCAGTTGCTTCTGCACGAACTCCTGGCCTTCGTTCGCTGTGACGGCCACTGCGCGGCCGGCCTTGAACTCCAGGCGCACGCCCGCCACCCGGTTGCCCGAGCGGTAGGAGGGCTGGTCGGCAAAGTACACGCCCTCGGTGCCGCGCCAGTCGGGCGAGAGGAAGATCTCGAAGCTGGGGATGTTGTGGCCCGAGACCCCGAGCCAGCGGCGCTCTGCGCCTGGCGTCACAATGAGGTCGCAGCCCGCCGACTCGATGCGCAGGCTTTTGATGTCCAGCGCTCCCAGGGCCTGCTTGACCCGCTGGGCGTCCTCGAAGACCCCGGCCCAGCGCGCTGCCGGGTTGGCGTCGTCCAGGAAGCAGGCCTGGCGGATCACCCGGGCGTACTCCTCGACGGAGAGGCCCGCGCACCGGGCCTGCTCCGGCGTGGGGTAGGCGCAGAGCGTCCAGCCGAAGTCGCCGGTCTGCTCGCGGCCTTCCATGATCTCGCGCAGGAATTTTCTGGCCACGGCGGCCTGGCCGATCTTGGACGGGTCCGTGCCCGCCAGGTGCGTCAGCGAGGCCGGCGCGATGAGCGAGATGAGC
>CAZXZF010000405.1:0-1714 GCA_964645095.1 uncultured Desulfocurvus sp.
GGTCAAGTCCCAAAACTTCTGTAAAATTGAACACGGCCTGACTACGCCACAGTGGTCCTGAGATCCGGTTGCCGACCTGCCTCCGGGGTTGGTTCCGGGAATAGACGGGACCGGAGCAGGGCGAGCTGCTTGCGCTCCAGCTCGGAGAAGCGGACCCGCTGCCAGCGCTGGCTGGCACGGCTCAGGGTGGCAAAGACGAGCTTCAGACAGCTCTTCTCATCGAAGAACTGCGGCAGCACCTTGGTCCGCCGGCGCTCCTCCTCGAAGCTGCGCTCGATCAAGTTAGTGGTGCGTACGTACTGGCGGTGGATGGCCGGCACCTGCAGGTGGGCGAGGCTGGCATCCAGGTCCTCCGACAGGCACGTCATCGCACTGGGGTACTGGCGGCTGAAGCGTTCCAGGACATCTGCTGCCGCCTGCTTTCCGGCCTCTGGGGTGGGGGCGTCCCGAAGCGCCAGCAGGTGCGGCTTGACCTCCACGCGGGCAGACTCCGGCAGCTTGTCGAGGATGTTACGCATCTTGTGGACCCAGCACCGAATGCGCAGGCTCTTGGGCCAGGCCTCGTTGACGGCCCGTAACAGCCCGGGTGCACCGTCCGTGGTGATCGTCAGGGGTGTGCGCAGTCCCCGGCGCACCATGTCGCGCAGGAAGTCCAACCAGCAGGTATGACTCTCCTTGTTGCCCAAGGCCATGTGCAGCAGCACCTTGCGGCCGTCGGACAGGATGCCCCAGGCACACAGGATGCCCTCACGTACGGGGGTGTGGCGGCGCAGCGCCTCGAACACTGCATCCAGGAAGAGGTACTCGACCTCGAAACCGCTGAGATCCCGGCTCTTGAAGGCCTCGTACTCCGCCCACAGAGCCTCCGTCACCTGACTGACGCCGGTGCGGCTGATCAGCGTGGTTCCGGTGCTGTCCCGGAACGAATCCTCGATGTCACGGGTGCTCAGTCCCCGAGCATACATCTCGGCCACTAGGCGCTCCAGTACATCGGTGTGGCCGCGCAGGAAGCCGATCAGGCGGGACTCGAATGGCTGAGCCGCATCGCGCAGCTGTGGCACCGACAGGGGGATCTCCCCCTCCGCACTCCGAATTCGACCGGGCTTGTACCCATTCCGATAGCCGCGGTGAGGCTGCTCCTCCTCACGGTGCTCGTAGTGGCCCCTGCCCAGGAAGTCGGTAACTTCTTGCTCCAGGAGCTCCTGGACAAGCCGCTGGGCCCCCAACCGGAGCAACGTGCTGGTGACGTCCTCGTCGCCCGTAACTCCACCGCTGAACAACTGCTGGACCGCTTCCCGGATTTTGTGGCTGGGTGGTATTCTAGTCATAAGGTCTGGGCTCTCCCTTCAGCCCCCTGGCAGGGGCGTAGTGTGGTGTCGTTCAACCACTAGGGTAGCTCAGACCGATTCACTTTTACAGATATTCTAGGACATCACCCATCCCTCTGGGGCGTACGTACTAGCCACGAGAGCGCTGCTGTCAACGCACAGGTCCTGGGCCGTCCCGTCTACGGCTTCGGTCGGCCTTCTACGTCCACTCGCTCAAGTCCACCGCCGGGTAGACCACGCGGCGGTAATCGGCGGCCTTGTCCTTGGCGATGGTGGCGTCAATGCCCACCTTGGTCTGGCGTCCCAGGGAGTCGGTGGTGGGGTCGTTCTCCATCCCCTGGGCGTAGGGCACCATGAACAGGTCGCGGGTGGCGTCCACCCTGGTG
>CAZXZF010000405.1:1724-2561 GCA_964645095.1 uncultured Desulfocurvus sp.
AGACGGCCCACAGCACATCGGCGGGGTCGTAGATGTCCACGTCGGTGCCGACGACGATGGCCATCTTGATGTTCACGTGGGTCATCAGGGCCGCTAGGGCCACGTTCTTCGGCTCGCCCTCATTCTGCTTGTCGATCTGGATGACGGCCAGAAAGCCCCCGGAGTAGGGCGTCAGGTGGACGCCCTTGACGTTGGGGGACACGTGGGAAACGAACCGCTTCAGCATGGGTTCGCGCGAGACCACGTTGCCGATGCACACATGCTCGAAGGAAGCTGGGATGATGGTCTGGAAGATGGGGTCCGTCCGGTGGCAGATGGCCGAGATCTCGATGACCGGAGTCTGGTAGCCCTCGCCATAGTGGCCGGTGAACTCAGCCAGGGGGCCTTCGTCGATGCGCTCCCCGGGCAACACGTGGCCTTCCAGGAGGATCTCGGCGAAGGCGGGCGCCTCCAGGGGCACCGTGGCGCAAGGGGCGACCTCCATGGGCGCGCCGCGCAGGGCGCCGGCGATCTCGATCTCGTCGTACTCCACCCGCACTCCAGCGGCCAGCATCACCCGGGGGTCGAGGCCGATAGCCACGCACACGGGCATGGGCTTGCCAGTGGCTTCAGTCGCTTCATAGAAGCGGCGGATGTGCCGCCAGGCGTTCATCATCATGGCGAAGCGGTTGCGGCCCTTGACCTGCAGCCGGTTGTAGCCGTAGTTCTGGCGCCCCGTGGCGGGGTCCTTGGAGATCATCACCCCGCCGGTGATGAACTTGCCGCCGTCCCCGGCGTTGTGCAGCGGGATGGGCAGCGAGGCGAGGTCCACGGCGGCGCCGGTGATGACGTGCTCCA
>CAZXZF010000406.1:0-2547 GCA_964645095.1 uncultured Desulfocurvus sp.
CCATCGGCAACGCGGGCAACATCACGGCCATCATGGGCGGCTTCCTCAAGCTGCATGCGCTGGGCATCATCACCGCCCTGCCACGCATCTTCGGCGTGCAGTCGCACCACGCCGACCCGGTGTACCGCTACTACGCCGCCGAGGCCAAGGACCGCGCGTACAAGCCCGTCACGGTGACGGCCAGCGTGGCCCAGGCGGCCATGATCGGCAACCCGGTGAGCTTCCCGCGCGTGCGCCACTTCGCCGAGAAGTACGAACAGCTCGGCGGCGCTGGCTCCTTCCAGGTCATCCAGGTGACCGAGCAGCAGATCATGGACTCCATGATCCAGGCCAACCGGCACGGCCACATCGCCTGCACCCAGGGCGGCGAATGCCTGGCCGGGGCCAAGCGCGCGTGCGAACTCGGCCTGGTCAGCGCGCAGGAGACGCTCATCCTCGACGCCACGGCGCACCACCTGAAGTTCATCGGCTTCCAGGAGATGTACTTCGAGAACAGCTTCCCGGCTGAGTTCGGCGTGACGCCCCGGCCCGAGCTGGCCAACCGGCCCGAGCTGATCATCACCCAGGGCGACAAGGACCGCCTGCCCGAAAAGGACTACGTGGTGCAGGCCGCCGGGAACGTGGTGGCGCGCCTGGGCCTGGCCAGGAAATAGCGCCGGGACCGTCTGCCGTGGCTCCGAAACCCGTGCAGAAGAATGCACACCCGAAGAGGCGGGCCGACCAGCTCCTGTTTGAGCAGGGTCTGGCCGAATCCAAGGACGCCGCCATGCGCCTGATCATGGCCGGGGCCGTGCACTCTTTCACGAATGGCGAAAAAACTCCCGTGGACTCGCCAGGGCAGCAGTTCCCAGACGATACGGAGTTCGCCCTGCGCGGCCAGGACCGCTTCGTCAGCCGGGGCGGCTACAAGCTGCTCACAGCCATCGAGAAGCTCGGCTTCAACCCCTCGGGCAAGCTGTGCCTTGACGCGGGCGCGTCCACGGGCGGGTTCACGGACTGCCTGCTGCAATCCGGCGCTTTGCGCGTCTATGCGGCGGACGTGGGCTACGGCCAGCTGGCCTGGAAGCTCCGCAGCGATCCGCGCGTGGTGGTCCTGGAACGCCTGAACCTGCGCCAGCCGCCGCCTGAACTCTTTCCCGAAGCACTCGACGTGCTCACCGCCGATGTCTCCTTCATCTCGCTCACGGCCATCCTGCCGGGCTGCCTGGCGCTGCTCAAGCCCGCCTGCGAGCTGGTGCTGCTGGTGAAGCCGCAGTTCGAGCTGCCCGTCGGGCGCACGGACCGGGGCGTGGTGCGGTCCGAGCCGGACCGGCAAGAGGCCGTGGACTCGGTGCTGGACTTCTGCCGGGGCCTCGGACTGACGCTGGTGGGCTGCGCGCCCTCGGCCCTGCTCGGGCCCAAGGGCAATCAGGAATATCTGGCCTTTTTCCGGCGCTGAGGCGCCCGGAGGAACAGCCTGCACAAGGTTTTCCTGGCGCGCAGGCAACAGGGGCAGCATTCTTGCGGCCTGGGTTGACCTGTTCTGAAAAATTCGGGTATATGACCAGGGTAGTCTTTCTGTTTCAGCATCAGTCAGGCAACCCCGCCCGCACATTGCATACCCCCCAAGGAGCAGCATATGTTGAAAAGAATCAGCGCCCTCGTCGTCATCCTGGCCGTTGTGCTCATCGCGCTACCGGCCCTGGCGGACCACCACAAGACCAAGGTCATGACCAAGGACGGCCTGGGCTCCTACATGGCGGACGCCAAGGGCATGACGCTCTACTATTTCACCAAGGATGCGGACGGCAAGTCCGCCTGCGCCGGCGAGTGCCTCCAGAAGTGGCCCGCCTATGTCGCCGAGAAGGTCGAGCCGCAGGCCGGGCTCAACGCCAAGGACTTCGGGGTGCTCAAGCGCGAGGACGGCAAGCCCCAGGTGACCTTCAAGGGCGCTCCGCTGTATTACTTCTTCAAGGACCAGAAGCCCGGCGACACCAGCGGACAGGGCGTGGGCAGCGTCTGGTACGTCATCGACCCCGCAAACTTCCCGAAGAAGTAGGCAGCGCCGCAAACAAGAAGACTTCCGGGGGGAATGATTCCCCCCGGCAACAGCTCTTGCTTTTTTAATATTATTATTTATTTTGCTGAGTTGTGTCGACGAAGTCCTGGTTGTTTTTGGCATTTAGGGACACGCACGGGACACATGGGGCGTAGTCAAGCTGCCTCCATCTGGGATGAAATGGGAAAAGCCATGCCTGGACATCTTTGCCCAAAGACTCTGTTCGAGGTGTCGCCGTGATGTGCCGGTCGCCGAGATTCTGGGCGGCTGAGTGCTGGTGTTTCTCGGCCTCAACATCATGGCCGCGTAATAGGCTCTGCCGTTTCTGATCTGAGTCGGCGTCCGCGCCGATGCGATCCCAAACATCTGTCCGCAGATAACCACGCCATCGCGCGCGGGACTGACTTTGGAGTGTGGCAGACAATCGTCTATTCCCCACTCCCGCACGGATCGTACAGCGGCAGGCGGATGCTGAAGCTCAGCCCTTGATCCATGTTTGAGGCGCTGAT
>CAZXZF010000407.1:0-2542 GCA_964645095.1 uncultured Desulfocurvus sp.
GGCAACGCCGAACTGGGCAGCCTGTACGACCCGGGCGACACCCCGCACGACAACGCCCAGTTCCTGGTCTTCTGCGCCGCCGCCATCCGCGCCCTGCACAAGTACGGCGCCATGCTGCGCGCCACCGTGGCCACCGCCTCCAATGACCACCGCCTGGGCGCCAACGAGGCTCCCCCGGCCATCATGTCCATGTACCTGGGCGAGCAGCTGACCGACGTGTTCGAGCAGATCAAGAAGGGCAAGCTCAAGAACTCCAAGACCAAGGGCGTCATGAGCATCGGCGTGGACACCCTGCCCCCGCTGCCCATGGATCCGGGCGACCGCAACCGCACCAGCCCCTTCGCCTTCACCGGCAACCGCTTCGAGTTCCGCGCCGTGGGCTCCTCCCAGTCCATCGCCGGCTCCCTGGTGGCCCTGAACACCATGATGTCCGAGTCGCTCGACTACATCGCCACGGAACTGGAGAAGGCCACAAAGGGCGACAGCAAGAAGCTCAACGCGGCCGTGCAGACCCTGCTCCAGAAGATCGTCAAGGAGCACGACGCCATCGTCTTCAACGGCGACGGCTACTCCGACGCCTGGCACAAGGAGGCGGCCAAGCGCGGCCTGCCCAACCTGAAGACCACCCCGGACGCCCTGCCCGTGCTGACCACCAAGCCCGTCATCGACCTGTTCACCAAGTATGGCGTCCTCTCCGAAGCCGAGCTCAGGAGCCGCGAGGAGATCTACCTCGAAATGTACGCCAAGACCCTGAAGACCGAAGCCGCCCTGATGATCCGCATGGCCAGCACCATCATCTTCCCCGCCGCCATGCGCTACCAGAGCGAACTTGCCTCCGCCTGCGCCAACCTGAAGGCCATCGGCAAGGACTTCAAGATGTCCACCCTGGAAGAAGTGACCGCCAAGCTGCGCGCCCTGCAGACCGCCGTGGCCAAGCTGGAGAAGCTGGCGGCCCACGAGGCCAAGAGCACCCATGCCGAGGCCAAGTACCTCTGCGACAAGATCCTGCCCGCCATGAACGAGGTCCGCAGCTTCGCCGACGCCCTCGAAGCCCTCGTGGCCGACGACCTGTGGTCCCTGCCCAGCTACCAGGAAATGCTGTTCATCCGCTAACGGCGAACAGCGCCAGAAAGACAAGGCCGCCCCGGAAGGGGCGGCCTTTTTTGTGTTGCTGCGGCAATGGGGGGGGCTGCGTCTGCTAGCGCCCGGAGGGAAGCGGGAGATCGAGCGGCTCGAAGCCCGGCCAGCCCGGCCCGTCGAAATGCCACCATTCCGTGGGCAGGGGCTCGAAGCCCTGGGCCTGCATGGCGCGCTCCAGGGTCAGGCTGTTGCGCCGGGCCTCAGCACTGGCGGCAGGAGAATCGCGGTGGGCCTTGTCCGTGAAGTCGTCGTAGCCCGTGGGCATGGCCAGCTCTTTGCCCTTGGCGTCCACAAGGGTCACGTCGACTGCTGCGCCCCGGTTGTGCCGGGAGCTCTTGACGATAAGACCATCTTTGCGCTCGGGCTTCCCGACGTAGCGCTCGTCGGGCATGATGCGCCAGAAGGCCTCCTGCACCGAAAAGGGCCGGTAGCAGTCATAAATCTTGAGCCCCAGCCCCTGGCCGCGCAGTTTGGCCTGGACGGACTCAAGCCGCCGGGCCACATCCGCCCGCAAAAAGCAGCGCGCCGAGGGGTACACCCGCTTGCCGGTGAAGTTGTTCTCCGTGGCATAGCGGATGTCGAGAAGAAAGGTTGTATCAAGGCTTGACGGCTCCACCAGACCCGCAGCCGTCAGGTTCTGGACAGCGGGGTCGGCGGCCAAGGCCACGGCGCAGAGCATCTGCAGCACAAGGGTGATCAAAAAGATTCTGCGCAGCATGGCCCCTCCTTGAGTGGTTCAAACAGCATAAAGCAAAAGCGGGGGAGGATATCCTCGCCCCGCTTGCATTTCACCGGTATCTCAGGCCTTGTTCTTGCCGCGTTTCTTCCAGAGCTCCATTTCCTTCATCTTCTTGCGGCGGTCGCGCTGCAACGACTTGCAGACCAGGGGCATGCCCTTCTTATACCCAAATTTCTCGCGGTACTCGGGCGGGGTCAGACCGTGGCTGGCAAGGTGCTTCTTGGTGATGATCTTGAAGGCCTTGCCGCAAGAGCAGCAAGTGATGGTCTTCTCGCGTACGGACTTGGCAGGATCAATGGTGGCGTCCTCTTCCGCGGCCTGCACTGGCGCTTCACCGGCAATGGCCTGAATGCCGCGCACGAGCTTCTTGACCATGGAGGTGATCTCATCCTCGGTCATGGTCCTGACGCTGGCCTGCGCTTTGACGATTTCAAGGGCTTCCTTCAAATAGTCATCCATCTTCGTCTCCTTGTAGGTTGACGGAACATCTTCAGGGCTTCAGCCTGTTACATGCAGACACATTATTTGTGCCAACGGCTAGGGGCGGTAGTGTCAGGTGAATACTAATTCTGTACAGATAGGCTATTGTTTTTTGACCATATCTTGCACGAGTGATAGCGTTCTATGAAAATCTTCTAACTCTTTAGATCCATACCAATTGCA
>CAZXZF010000408.1:0-2524 GCA_964645095.1 uncultured Desulfocurvus sp.
CGGGGTCAAGGGGCGGAGCCCCTTGTCCTGCCCTTGTCCTGCCAGGCGCGGCAATGAAAAAGGCCCCGGAACTGCTGTTCCGGGGCCTTTTGTTTCAGGTGTGCGTTCTTTCTTGGCTCTGTGCCGTATCCTACTTGCCGCCTCGGCCGTCGTCGCAGGGGCCGTTCTTGCCGCCGGTGTGCTCGGCCACGGCCGCCGTGGTGCAGCCCTTGACGCCGCTCTTGGCAGGCTCAGCCGCAGCCGGGGCGGGAGCCGCAGGCGCGGGGATGTCCAGGCCGCCTTCCACGCAGGCGCGCTTGGGGTCGTCAAGCAGCATCAGCTGCTGGTAGCGCTTCAGGTAAGCGGTCTCGATGCCCGCGCGCAGCCGCTTGGACTCCTCGGGCATGGCCTTCTCCAGGGCCGCGTAGCGGTTCTCGCCGGAGAGGAAGGCCTGGAGCGTCCCGTCCGGGGCCTTGGACTCCAGCTTGAAGGGATTCTGGCCCTGTTCGTCCAGCTGCGGGTTGAAGCGGTACAGCGGCCAGTAGCCGGAGGTCACGGCCAGCTTGCCCTCTTCCTGGCTCTTGCCCATGCCCTTCTTGATGCCCTGGTTGATGCAGGGGGCGTAGGCGATGACCAGGGACGGGCCGGGATAGGCCTCGGCTTCGAGGAGGGCCTTCAAGGTCTGGTTCTTGTCCGCGCCCATGCTGATGCTGGCCACGTAGACGTAGCCGTAGGTCATGGCGATGCGGCCGAGGTCCTTCTTGTTGGTCTTCTTGCCGCTGGCCGCGAACTTGGCGATGGAGCCCAGCGGCGTGGCCTTGGAGGACTGGCCGCCGGTGTTGGAGTAGACCTCGGTGTCCATGACCAGGATGTTCACATCCTCGCCGCTGGCCAGCACATGGTCCACGCCGCCGAAGCCGATGTCGTAGGCCCAGCCGTCGCCGCCGAAGATCCACACGGACTTCTTGGTCAAGAGGTCGGCCATGCCGGCGATCTCGGCCAGCAGCGGATCCTTGGTCTTAGCCAGGAGGCCCTTGAGCGTGTCGCCGCTCGCGCGGGAGACGGCGGGATCGTTCTTGCCCGCCAGCCATTCGCTCGCAGCCTGCTTGATGGGGGCCGAGGCCCCGGAGCCCTGCACCTGGCCCATGAGTTCAACGAGCTTGGCGCGGCGCTGGTTGATGGCCATGGTGAAGCCGTAGCCGAACTCGGCGGCGTCCTCAAACAGCGAGTTGCTCCAGGCCGGGCCAAAGCCGTCCTTGTTGACGCAGTAGGGGCTGGCCGGAGCCGAGGCGCCCCAGATGGAGGAGCAGCCCGTGGCGTTGGCGATCATCATGCGTTCGCCGAAGAGCTGGGTGATGAGCTTGACGTAGGGGGTCTCGCCGCAACCGGCGCAGGCGCCGGAGAACTCCAGCAGCGGCTGCTGGAACTGGCTGCCCTTGAGGCTCTCGCGCTTGAGCAGGTCGCCCTTGAGGCTGACGGTCTCGAAGAACGCCTGGTTGGGCACCTGGACCGGGGTCTGGGTGTCCAGGGGCTTCATGACCAGGGCCTTTTCCTTGGCCGGGCAGATGTCCGCGCAGTTGCCGCAGCCCATGCAGTCCAGCGTGTTCACCTGGATGCGGAAGGCCAGGCCCTTGAGTTCCTTGCCCAGGGCGGGAACGGTCTCGAAGCCCTTGGGCGCCTTCTTGGCCTCGGCGTCGCTGAGCAGGGCCGGGCGGATGGCCGCGTGGGGGCAGACCACGGCGCACTGGTTGCACTGGATGCAGTTTTCCTTGAGCCACAGGGGCACGTTGATGGCCACGCCGCGCTTTTCAAACTGGCTGGTGGCCACCGGGAAGGAGCCGTCGGGGTTGAAGGCGCTGACGGGCAGGCTGTCGCCCTTTTGGGCCAGGATGGGCCGCATGACGTCGGACACGAAGGCCGGCACCTTGTCCGATTTGGCGGACGAGTCCTTGGCCTTGGCCCAGCTGGCCGGCACCTTGATCTCAACGAGGTTGGCCAGGGTCTGGTCCACGCCGTCCACGTTCATCTTGACGATCTTGTCGCCCTTCTTGCCGTATTCCTTCTTGATGGAGTCCTTCAACAGGGAGATGGCCTTGTCGATGGGCAGGACCTTGGCCAGCTTGAAGAAGGCCGTCTGCATGATCATGTTGATGCGGTTGCCCAGGCCCACCGAGGCGGCGATCTTCACCGCGTCGATGGTGTAGAGCTTGAGCTTCTTTTCGGCGATGGTGCGCATCATGGCCGGAGGCAGGTTGGCTTCCATGTCCTTCACGGAATTCCAGGTGGAATTCAGGAGCAGGGTGCCGCCGGGCTTGATGCCTTCGAGCACGTCGTAGATGTGCACGTAGCTGGAGTTGTGGCAGGCGATGAAGTCCGCCGTCTCCACCAGGTAGGTGGACTGGATGGGCTTCTTGCCGAAGCGCAGGTGCGACACGGTGATGCCGCCGGACTTCTTGGAGTCGTACGCGAAGTAGCCCTGGGCGAAGAGCGGCGTGTTGTCGCCGATGATCTTGATGGCGCTCTTGTTGGCGCCGACGGTGCCGTC
>CAZXZF010000409.1:0-2518 GCA_964645095.1 uncultured Desulfocurvus sp.
CGGTGAAGAAGCCGCTGCCGCCGATGGCCATGTCCGTGGACTCCGTGGTGCTCTCAAAGGAGCCCTGGGAAAAGTCGGAATAGATGGCGGCCACGCGCACGCCACGGCCAACCTGGGCCACGCCGGCCGAGGTGTAGACGTCCTGGCTCATGACGTCTTCAAAGTGCATGTTCGCGCCCTTGAAGCCCACGGTGCTGACGTTGGCCAGATTGTTGCCGATGGTGGAAATCTTTTCGCTGTGGGCCTGCAGGCCGGTGATTCCCTGGTACAATGATGCGGAGAGCGACATGATTGACCTCCTATCCCTTCGAAATTCTGTTCAGACTTGTGTAACGGCGGACCCGGACCGAATTATTGGGTCGTCGTTGTGGATGATGACGCTGCAACCACTTCGCGGACACTGGAGAGGTCCACGGTGCGGCCGTCGGAGAGCTGGAGCATGGTCTTGCCGCTCTGGGTGACCACTCCGGAGACCACTCCGCTGATCTTGGACTGCACGAGCACCGGGGCTCCGGAGGCGTCCTCGGCGACGATGGCCACGCCGTAGGTGCCGTCGGCCATCTTGGTGCCGCTGGTGTCCTTGCCGTCCCAGTTGTACTGGAACTCGCCCGCCTGCTTGGCGCCGATGACATCGGTGCGCACCAGGGTGCCGTCATTGGCGTAGACGTTGACCTGCATGTTGGCCACCGCCTCGCCCAGGCTGTAGTAGACGGTGCTGGCGGTGTCGCCGGACTTGCTCAAATTGAAGCCGTCGGCCTTGACGCCCTTGCCGATGAAGGCCACGGCGGAGAGCATGCTGCCCTGGTTCTGGGAGCTCACGAGGGTGTTGATGCCGGTCTTGATATTGGTCAGCTGCTCAAGGCTTGAGAACTGCGCCAACTGGCCGGTCATGTCCTTGTCGTCCATGGGGTTCATCGGGTCCTGGTGTTCCAGCTGGGCCACCAGGAGCTTCAGGAAATCATTCTGGTCCAGGTTGGTCTTGTGCTCGGCGGTGGTGGTGGCGGTCTTCGAGGCCTCGTACTGGCCAAGGATTCCGGAATTGCTGACGACGCTCATGTGCTGCCTCCGTTTTAGGCGATGACGTGCAGGCCCTGGTCGGAAAGAATTGCCTGCATGCCAGCATTGTGCATTTCCTGAGCCAGGGTATTGCCGTCGGAGCGGAGCATTCTGAGCCGTGAGAAAAGATTCGTAAGGTCCTGGCGTTCCTGGGCCTGGTTGTGCTGGTCGGCGCTGAAGAGCTGCTGGTCCTGGCGCGAGGCCAGGCCGGTCTGCACCTCCAGGTTCTGGACCTTAAGACCCTGATCTTCCAAGGCCTTCTTGATCGTTTCCAGCTGGCCGGTGAGCATCTTCGCGGTCTCGGGGTCGTCGGCGCGCAGGGTGGCGGTGACCTCCTTGCCCTTGACCTGGAGCATGATCTGCAGCTTGCCCAGGTTCGCCGGGTCGAGCTCCAGGGTCATCTGCTTGCGGCCCTGGCCCAGGTCCTTGAGCAGGGCGTCCTGGACCTGGGTGAGCAGCTTCGGCGCGGCAACTTTTTCCCAGGCCTTGGCCTGCTGGCTGGTCTCGGTCCTGGCCTGCTGCGTGCCGGGCTGGGCCTGGGCCTTGCCCAGCAGGGCCTCGAGGGAGTCCTTGGCGCCCTGGCCGCCGGTGCGGGCCGGGCTTGCGCCATCCTCGCTCTTCACGCGGGTCATGAACTCGCGCCAGGAGGCGTCCTCGCCGCCCGGGTGCTTCTGCTTGTCGTGCTTGTCGAACCACTTGGTGTCGTTGCGGTCCGGGGCCTTCACCGACACCGGGATGTGCGGCTGTTCGGAGTTCTTGCCCTGTTCCTTGGCGTCGGTGCTGGTGGGCAGCCCGGCCTCGCGGCGGACCTTGTCCACGTCCTTCTTCATGGCCTTGGCCACGGAGCGCAGCAGGTCCGTATCCTTGGACTCGCCCTGGGCGCGTTGCTGGAGCATCTCCTGGCCGACCAGGTCCAGGGCGCCCTTGAGTCCGGCCACGGTGGTGTCCGAATTGAAGAGCTGGGCGAGCTTGTTGGCCGAGCCCTCGGGCAGGCGCAGGGCCTTGAACAGGGTGGCCATTTCCTTCTTGTCCAGGCCCAGGGTCTGGTCGCCCTGCATGGTGGAAAGTTTTTGCTGGAGCTGGGTGAGCACCTTGACGCCGTCGCCCTTGGCCATGTCGGCCACCAGGCCCTTGGCCGAGTCCGGGGAGAAGCCGAGCTTCTGGAACAGCGACTGCAAATCAAGGCCCTGGCTGGCGGACAGCTCCACGGGCTTCTTGGCCCCGCTCATGCGTCCGGCCAGGGTATGCACCAGCTTGCCCCAGGTGAGCTGTCCGGCCTGGGTGCTGGCGCTCAAGTCTTCAATTTCCTTGTCGGACAGGCCGAGGCGGGTCAGGGTCGGGCGCATCTCTTCAAAGGCCTCGCGCGAGACCGGAACGTTTCTGGCGGCGCTTAAGCGCGCGTCCTGGGTGTTCGTCCTGGCCTGGGCCGCAGTCTGCACGGCCTGGGCCGTGGTCTGCACGG
>CAZXZF010000410.1:0-2517 GCA_964645095.1 uncultured Desulfocurvus sp.
CGAGGTTATGGAGGAAAAGAAACAGTGCAAGGGGTGTGGAGGGGCTCTTCCCTTCTTGATCGGCTTTGTGGCCGCAGTGATCGCGGGCTGGGTGCTTTTCCCTAACTTGCTCTACAGCAAGAAGGTTCAACCCATCCGTTTCAGCCACAAAATTCACCAGGAACAGGGCATGGAATGCGGAAGCTGCCATGCCTTCCGGGATGATGGTTCGTACGCTGGCCTGCCGAAGAACGAGAAGTGCATGGAATGCCATGCCGATGTGGTCGGCAGTGACCCGGCTGAGAAGATCTATGTCGAGCAGTACGCGCAGAAGGGCAAGGAAGTTCCTTGGCTCATCTACCAGTACCAGCCGGACAACGTCTTCTTCAGCCACAAGGCTCACGAGTCGTTCGAGTGCAAGCAATGCCACCTCGACGTTGGCAAGATGGACACTCCGCCGGTCTACTACGAGAACAGGCTGTCCGGGTACAGCAAGCAGACCATGAAGATGTGGCAGTGCGAGCGCTGCCATGCAGAGAACGGCGTCAGCAACGCCTGTCACGTCTGCCACAAGTAAAAGAGGGGTGCTTAAGATGGGTTTGGATCGTAGAGGATTCGTCAAAATCGTCGTGGGAGGCGTTGCAGGCACCCTGTTCACGCCTGTCATCTGGCAGAGCCTGGACGATGTGTCCATCTGGTCCCAGAACTGGCCGTGGATTCCCCGCCTGAACAAGGGCGAGGTGAAAGCCAAGGCCGCTCTGAGCAAACTTTGCCCCGCCGGTTGCGCCGTCAAGGTCAAGACCGTTGGCGGGTTGCCTTTTGCCGTGGCGGGGAACACCGCCAATCCCATGAGCAAGGGCGGCGTGTGCCCCGTGTGCGCGGCAGGCGCCCAGCTCATGTACAGCCCGGCTCGCGTCAAGTCGCCCTTGAAGAAGGTGGCTGAGGGCAAGTTCGAGGCCATCAAGTGGGAGGACGCCGAGGCGCTCCTGGTTGAGAAGCTCACCGCGCTCAAGGGCCAGAACGGCAAGATCGCCGCCATCAACGGCGACGAGACCGGCAGCGCTGGCGAGGTCATCTCCGGCCTGCTGGCCGGGCTGGGCAACTCCGGCTACTACATGATGCCCGGCGAGAAGTTCGTGGCCGAGAAGGGTGTGAAGCTCATGGGCGGCTCCGGCCAGCCCGGCTTCGACATCGCGGGCGCCGACCTGGTGCTCATGATCGGCGCGGACGCCCTGGATTCCTGGGGAACCACCGTGGCCAACCAGAAGGCCTTTGCCGCCACCCGCCCCACGGGCGCGGCGGCCACCGCCAAGTTCGTCTACGCCGGTCCGGTGCTGAACCACTCGGCCGCCGTCAGCGACAAGTTCCTGCCGGTTCCGCCCCAGGCCACCGCGGCCTTCGCGCTGGGCCTGGCGAACCTGCTCATCAATGCCGGCGCCGTGTCCTCCGCCCCTGACTTCGCCGAGTACAAGGCCCTGGCTGCCAAGTACACGGTCGAGGAAGTGGAGAAGGCCACCGGCCTCAAGGCTGAATCCATGAAGGAGCTGGCCGCCCTGATCAAGGCCGCCAAGGCCCCGGTGGTCATCGCCGGAGCCTCCTTCGGCCAGGGCGCTGGCGCGCTCGACTTCGTGGCTGGCGCGTCGCTGAACGTGCTGCTGGGCCGTGTCGGCAGCGGCATGACGCTCCTGCCTGCCGCTCCCAAGGCCGTGGCCGGTGCCACCTCCTCGGACAAGGACGCCGCGAGCTTCCTGGCCGAGGTGGCCACGGGCAAGGCCGCTCCGGGCGCGCTCATCGTGTACGAGGCCAATCCGGCCTACGCCCTGCCCCAGGCCGACGACATGGCCAAGACCCTGGGCAACATCGCCTTCAAGGTTTCCTTCAGCACCTACATGGACGAGACCGCAGCCCTGTGCGACCTCATCCTGCCCGCCCCGCATCCGTACGAGCGCTTCGACGACGCCCTGAATCCTTACGGCGTCGCCAAGCCCACGTACCTTGCCGGCAAGCCGGTGGTGAAGAAACCCGTTCTCGACTGCAAGGACCCCGTCGACGTGCTCCTGGGCGCGGCCACCAAGCTTGGCCTGTCCCTGGGCTTTGACACATATGCTGCTGTCATCCAGGCCAAGGCCAAGGCCCTGGGCGCGGACTTCGACGCCCTGGCCGCTGGCGGCATCTGGACTGGCGAGGCCAAGGGCGGTTCCTTGAACCTGGGCGCAAGCGCCCTGGCCAAGGCCGTTGTGGCCAAGACGGACGACAAGACCCTGGCCGTGGCCCCGGTGAGCAACCTGGCAAACGGCAGCGCCACCCTGGCCACTCCGCCCGCCAACCTGCTGACCGTGCGCGAGACCGAGCTCTCCGGCAAGGACCTCATTGTCCAGATGAACGCGGCCACCGCCAAGAAGGCCGGTGTTGCCGAGGGCAACAAGGTCAAGCTCAGCGCTGGCAAGGGCGAACTGAAGGCCCGGGTTCACCTGAACGAGGGCGTGGCCCCCGGCACGGTCGCCGTGCTCCTGGGCTTTGGCCGTAGCGCTTGGGACG
>CAZXZF010000411.1:0-2513 GCA_964645095.1 uncultured Desulfocurvus sp.
ACCTCATCGACGAGGCCGCGGCCATGATCCGCACGGACATCGACAGCCTGCCGACGGAACTGGACGAGACCAACCGCCGCGTGCTGCAGCTGGAAATCGAGCGCGAGGCCCTCAAGCGCGAGACCGACGCGGCCAGCCGCGACCGCCTGGACCGGCTTGAGGAGGAGCTCGGCGGGCTCAAGGACAAGCAGGCCGAGCTGCTGGGCCAGTGGGAGCGCGAAAAGGGCGCCATCGAGGGCGTGCGGCGCATCAAGGCCGACATCGAGCAGACCAAGCTGGACATCGAGGAGGCCGAGCGCGCCCTGGACTACAACCGCGCCGCCGAGTTGCGCTATTCCAAGCTGCACGCGCTGGAAAAGCAATTGGCCGAGAGAGCCCCGCAGGACGGCATGGACGGCGACGGCAAGCCGCGCCTGCTGAAAGAGGAGGTCGGCCCGGACGACATCGCGGGCATCATCGCGCGCTGGACCGGCATCCCGGTGACGCGCCTGCTGGAGGGCGAACGCGAGAAGCTCTTGCGCCTGCCGGAGCAGCTGCACGAGCGCGTCATCGGCCAGGAGCAGGCCGTGCAGGCCGTTTCCGACGCGGTGCTGCGCGCGCGCGCGGGCCTGAAGGACCCGCACCGGCCCATCGGCTCGTTCCTGTTCCTCGGCCCCACGGGCGTGGGCAAGACCGAGCTGTGCAAGACGCTGGCGAGCGCGCTCTTCGACACCGAGGACAACATGATCCGCCTGGACATGAGCGAGTACATGGAGAAGCACACCGTGTCGCGGCTGATCGGCGCGCCTCCGGGCTATGTGGGCTACGACGAGGGCGGCCAACTCACCGAGGCCGTGCGCCGCAAGCCATATTCCGTGGTGCTCTTCGACGAGGTCGAGAAGGCCCACCCGGACGTCTTCAACACGCTGCTGCAGATATTGGACGACGGGCGGCTGACCGACGGCCATGGCCGCACCGTGGACTTCAAGAACACCATCCTGATCATGACCTCGAACATCGGCTCGCCGATCATGCTCTCGGGCATCCGGCCCGACGGCACCTTTGCGCCCGGCGTGGAGGACCAGGTCATGGACGCCCTGCGGTCCCACTTCCGCCCGGAGTTCCTGAACCGCGTGGACGAAACCGTGCTGTTCAAGCCGCTGTTGCAGCCGCAGCTCATGGGCATCATCGAGCTCTTGGCGGGCAGCCTGCGCGCGCGCCTGGCGCACCGCAAGATGGGCCTGACGATAACCGACGCGGCCAAGAGCTTCATGGCGCACGCGGCCTATGACCCGATCTACGGCGCGCGGCCCTTGCGCCGCTATCTGCAGACGCACCTGGAGACGCCGCTGGCCAAGGAGATCATCGCCGGGCGGCTGGAGGACGGGGCGCAGATCGTGGTGGATGTGCAGGACGGCCGCATCGTGTTCGGATACGAGGACGAGGACGGGAACGTGGTCTTTGACGCCGTTGCGACGGAGGTGGCGAAGGTGGACGGGGGGCGGGCGATTCAGTAGGGTTTGAACCGCCGGGCGGGCCAACCATGAGCAGGTTGTGCCTGCCCGAGCGTTGAGAGGTTACATGCTTGATTCTAAATGGAGAGCGTTGCAAAACGAGGCCCAGCTTGCGGCTGAACAAATTGCGCATGGTGTTTCCTTGCTTGGCAAAGCCTGCTACAGTCAGCAAGGTCGTTACTCCCAAGCCTTTTTCTGTCTCTCTATTGGGCTAGAGCGAGCAGGAAAAATCATTTTTATTGCCAACTATGCGATACAGAATAGTGGCAAATTCCCAACCGACAAATTATTAAAAGATAACTTTGGACACAACCTAGAGTCGCTGTTGGACTATGCGGAGTCAGTTGGCAGAAATCTTAATCCGAAACGGATGTTTCCAGATCGACCTAATGATTTGATACACAGAGGGATTGAACAAACCATATCAAAATTTTCAACAAAGCTTAGATATTACAACCTTAATCACCTTTCAGGGCAAGCGGAAGACAACACGAACCCAATCAACTTGTGGTGGGAGTTAGTCGCTACACCAATTTTCAAGCGTCATTATTCACTAAAGCAACAGAGAAAGAATGCACAGCTCTCCGCGTTGATGGAGGATATCCTCGGAAACGATACCCATGTAATGCAGGGCACAGAAACTGGAGAACACCTCGACAGCATTTACAAATGCTTTTCACACTCTTGCACAACAAAAGTTGTACAAAAATATTCTCAATTCTACACCCTTCAACTGGCTCGATGGTTGGCCTCAACGATCAGGGAGCTTTCATTCTATGGCGCATATGAACTTCGACTTGAAGCCATATTGGGCATAGAAGAACCGTTTAATATTTTCTTCAATGAAGACAGCATGCTCCGCAGTAGAAGAACGTGGTCGATTTATAACCCATAAATATCAGATCCCCGGCATACCCATTATGAAATCAGATAGTTCGTGTGCTAGCCAAAGGCAAATAGTGAGTCTCTCCCCCGACCACCTCGCCTCCTACGCCGAGGTCCTCATCTGGGCCATGCGCA
>CAZXZF010000412.1:0-2504 GCA_964645095.1 uncultured Desulfocurvus sp.
GGGCCTTGTCCTCCTGCCCGGCCCAGAAGCTGGCCCAGGCCAGGGCGCGGCGGCCTGCGCGGCTGTTGGGGTTCTGGTGCAGGTATTCTTCGAGGTAGGGCGCGGCGGCCGTGGGGTACAGCTTGCGCGCGTAAGCTTCGCCCATTTCCAGGAACAGCTCGCCGTATTCCGGCCGGGAGCGCATGAGGTCCAGCACTTCCGGGGTGGCGGCGAAGTCCGGGTTCAGGAAGATGGCCTCGGCCAGGCTCTGGCTGGCCCTGTCGGCCTTGCCCTGCTTGGCCAGGGTGATGCCCAGGCCGTAGGCTGCGGCGGGCAGCGACGGGTTCAGCCTGCGGGCCTCGGAAAAGGCCTGCCCCGCCTCATCAAACTGGCCCAGGCGCAGGCGCGCCCAGCCCAGGCCGTTCCAGGCCGCCACGGAGCGCCGCTCCTGGGTGGCCAGGCGGAAGTACTCGGCTGCCGCGGCGTCGTAGTCGGCGCGCTCAAAGAGGATCTTGGCGGCGGCCATGCGGCTGTCAACGTAGTCGGGCCGGGCGCTTAAGGCTGCGCGGAAGTGCTCCAGGGCCTTTTTGGCGTTGCCCTGCGACAGCTCCAGGTGCCCCAGGGTGTTCAGGGCGATGGCGTTGCCCGGCTCTGCGGCCAGGGCCTGGGCCAGGGTGGCGCGCGCCTCGTCCACGCGGCCCAGCGACAGCGTGGCTGCGCCCATTCCTGCCAGGGGATCGGCGCCGGCTGCTGCGGGGCTGGCTGCTGCGGGGCTGCCTGCCGCGCGCGACCTCGCGGCGTCGGTGAAGGCTTCCAGGGCCTGGGCGCTCTGGCCCAGGCGCAGGTGGCTCCAGCCCATGCCCATGAGGCAGCCGTAATCCTTGGCGTCCACGTCGTCCAGGTAGGCCGAGAGCTTGGACAGGGCCTCCATGTAGTCGGCCTGGTGGAAATAGGACAGGCCCCAGTCCTTGTTCAGGGGCCGCAGGAGCGGGTCCGCCGCGATGGTGCGGCTGAGCGGCTCGACCAGGGTCGGCTCCAGGGCCACAAGGCGGCGCAAGGCGGTGCGGGCCTCAAGGCTGCGGCCCTGGGCCAGCAGCAGCCGGGATTGGCCGAGCAGGGCCTCGGGCTGGTAGTGTTGCCCCCCGGCCAGGCTGGCGAAGAGCGCCAGGGCCTGGCCGACTTCGCCGGTCTTCTCCAGGAGCCGTGCGGCCTTGAGCCGTGACAGCTCGTCTCGCGGGGGGTCGCCCACAAAGCGCGAGGGGTGCTCGCGCACTTCGGCCCAGGCGGCCAGGGCGCCCTTGGTGTCGCCTGCCAGGGCGCGGGCGTCGCCCAGGGCCAGGAACAGCTCCTTGGGCGAGGCCAAAAGGTCCGGGCCTGGCGTTGCGGCCTGGAGCAGGCGGGCGGCCCCGTCGGCGTTGCCCCGGCCCAGGGCGATGAGCCCGAGGCCCAGGCGGGCGTCGGCGGGCACGGATTCGCGCAGCATGTCCGGAAGGCCGGCGGGCGGGCGGCTGCCCTGGTTCAGGGCTTCGGTGAAGAGGTCCACAGCGGCGGAGGTGCGGCCCCTGGAAAAGGAGGTCCAGCCGGAGCCCAGCAGGCCGACGGACTGGAGTTCGGCGCTCTGGCGCACCAGGCCGAACAGCTCCTCGGCCTCGGTGAGCTGGTTCAGGCGCAGCAGGGTGAAGCCCAGCACCGCGCGGGCATGGGTGGCCTCGGGCGAGTCTATGGCCATGGGGGGCGGCGGCGCGGGCGGCGTGAGGCCCGGGGTGAGGCGGGGCTGCGGCGTGGCCGGCAGGACAGGGGCCGTTGCGGGCAGGGCGGCGCGCAGGATGCGGGCGGCCTCGGCGTATTTGCCCAGGCGGTAGAGCTCCAGGCCCTGCACATAGGGTGATTCGGCCCGCACCGGCGCGGGTGCGAGCAGGGTCAGGCAGCAGGCCAGCATAAGGCCCAGGGCCAGCAGGGGCAGAACCTTTCGGGCGGGCGGAATCATTCGGGCGGGCAGGGCGGCGCGCATGGGCACTCCTTGGGGGGACTCGCCAGGCGGCGGTCAGGGGCGACTATGCCCCAAGGGGTACGCTCCCGTCCACAGTCTTGATGGGGGGGCTTGGGCCAGGGTTGTTGCTGCCGGGGGAGGGGCAAGCTGATCTAGCGCTCGGGCGCTTCCGGCTTCAGGGGCTGGGCCAGCTGCTTGTCCAGCTCCAGGCTCAGGCGCTCCAGGGCCTGGCGGGAGGCCTCCAGCATGCTGCGCAGGGAGTCGCGCAGGGCCTGGCGCGGCGATCTCTCCGGCTGGCCCGGCGTGCCCGGGGGGCCTGGCGGGGGGCCGGGCCGGGCTGCGCCTTCCGGGCCTGCGGCGGCGGCCAGGGTGCGCGAGGCCTCCTCCAGGCTCAGGCGCAGGGCGCGGATGTCCTGGCGCATGGCCGCGATGTCCGTTGCGAGCCGGGCCCGCTCGGTGCCGGACTCGCGCTCCAGGCGCTCCACCCGGGCGCGCAGCTGCTCGGTTTCGGCGCTTGGGCCCGGTGCTGGCTGGC
>CAZXZF010000413.1:0-2487 GCA_964645095.1 uncultured Desulfocurvus sp.
GCCCCAGCTTGTCGATGCCGATGAGCAGGCGGAACAGGTCGCGGTCGTCCTTGGCGGCGAAGCCGTACAGGTCCAGCGCGTCCTCGCGCACGATGAGGTGGGTGAAGAGCTGGACCTCGCCGCCCTTCTGCGGCAGGGCCACCAGCGCGCTGGAGGGCAGGGCCAGCTCGTAGCCCACGCCGCCGGGGGTCAGGATGACGCAGCCCTTGCCCGTGACGTCGAGGAGTCGGCCTTCGATGTAGGCGATCATACGGCCTCCGTCAGGTGGCGCTGTCGCGCCCGGTGAGCTTGCGCAAGCGCCGCTCGTTCAGGTGGCAGATGGCCACGGCCAGGGCGTCGCTGGCGTCCAGCGCCCAGTCGGGCTTCTTCACGCCCAGGATCTGGGCGACCATGAAGGCCACCTGCTGCTTCTCGGCCCGGCCCACGCCCACCAGGCTCTTCTTCACCTGGGTGGGCGGGTACCCGGCCACGCTTAAGCCCGCCACGGCGCAGGCGGCCATGGCCGCGCCGCGCGCCTGCCCCAGCTTGATGGCCGAGGCGGAGTTCTTGGCCACGAAGACGCTCTCGATGGCGGCCTCCACGGGGCCGTGGGCGGCGATGAGCTCGGCCACGCGGGAATAGATGACGCCCAGGCGGGCCGCCATGTCGCCGCCGCTGGGGGTGCGGATGGTGCCCACGGCCAGAAGCTCGGCCCGGCCCGAGGACTCGCGCACCACGCCATAGCCCGTCACCTGGCTTCCGGGGTCCAGCCCCAGCACCACGACAGGCCCGGCCACGGCCTTACCCCAGCTCTTCCATGATTTCGTCGGTGAAGTCGGCGGTGACGTACACGGCCGACACGTCCTCGTTCTCTTCCAGGTTCTCCATGAGATTCATGACCTTGCGAGCCGTGGCCGCGTCCACCGGGGTCAGGTTCTTGGGGATCATGGTCAGCTCGGAGTTCTCGGGGATGATGCCGGCGTCCTCAAAGGCCTTCTCCACGGTGGAGTAGTCCTCGGGCGCGGAGCGCACCTCAATGCTGTCCTCCTCGACCACCACGTCGTCGGCCCCGGCTTCCAGGGCCACCTCCATGATCTGGTCTTCGGTGTACTTGCCGGCATCAAAGGAGAGCACGCCGCGCTTGTCGAACATCCAGGCCACGGAGCCGGGCTCGCCCATGTTGCCGCCGCCCTTGCCGATGATGTGGCGGACGTCGGCGATGGTGCGGTTCTTGTTGTCGGTCGCGACCTCAACCAGCATGGCCACGCCGCCCTGGGCATAGCCTTCGTACATCATTTCAAACACTTCGCCGCCAGCCAGCTCGCCCGTGCCTTTCTTGATGGCCGTTTCGATCTTGTCGTTGGGCATGTTGGCGGCCTTGGCCTTGGCGATGACCGCGCGCAGCCTGGCGTTCAGGTTGGGATCGCCGCCGCCCTTGGCCGCCAGGATGATGTCCTTGGTGACCTTGGTGAAGACCTTGCCCTTCTTGGCGTCGGTTTTTTCCTTGGCGCGCCTGATGGTGGCCCATTTGCTATGTCCTGACATTCTTCCTCCAAAAAATATTCTTGCCCGGGCATGCGGCCCGGAAACAGGTTTGCTTACTCGACATCGCCCTGAAAGCCAAGCCCCTGAGGTCCGGGCTCCGGAGCGCCCGCCCCCCGGTTTTCGTGCCCATGATAACCAAGGCCCAGGAGGAAGGTCTCCTTGCTCTCCGAGCGCGAGCTCTTGGGCTTGAAGCCGCGCACGGACTCGAAGTACGGCTTGAGGGACTCCTGAAAGGCCTTGGCTTCCGGCCCCTCGAAGATCTTGGCCACGAAGTTGCCGCCGGGCTTGAGGCGCTTGAGGGCCACATCGCGGGCGCGCTCGCACAACTCCAAGCTCCTGGCCTGGTCCGTGAACTTGACGCCCGTGGTGCGCGGGGCCATGTCGCTCATGACCAGGCCAAAGGGCAAGAGCGGCTCCATCACCGCCAGGAGTTCCGGGGAATCCTCGAAGGCATCATGCACCAGGAATTGGACATTGTCCGGAAACTCCTGCACCGTGGTCTGGATGTCGAGCGCCAGCACGCGGCCCGCGGGGCCGACCCGCTTCGCCGCGAACAGCGTCCAGGAGCCCGGCGCCGCGCCCAGGTCCAGCACCTTCAGGCCGGGCTTCAAGAGATGGAACTTGGCGTCCAGCTCCTGCAGCTTGTACACGCTGCGCGCGGGGTAATTCTCCGCCTTGGCGCGCTTGAAAAAATGGTCGCGATATTGTTTCATGGGCCGTCCTGCATACGCGACACCTAGCCCAAACCGGCCCCATTGCCAAGGAGCCCCATGCCCAAGCGCCCCGCTCCCCCGCGCCCGGCCCCGTCTCGCCCAGAGCGGCCGTGCATCCTCGACGAGCTCGGCCTGGCCAAGTCCCTGCCCGCCGGGCCGGGAGACTTCCGCGTGTTGTGCGGCGGCGTCCAAGAAGGGCCGGGCACAGTGTTCCTGGGCCTGGGGCCGGAGCCGGAACGCCTGGCGGAGT
>CAZXZF010000414.1:0-2464 GCA_964645095.1 uncultured Desulfocurvus sp.
CACCGCGCCCTCGCGCATGGTGCCGATCATCTCGCGGCTGATGAGATGCGGGGCCTTGGCCCCGGGCACCAGCACCGCGCCGATGACCAAGTCGGCCTCCCGCACCGCCGCGCGCAGGTTCGGGTCGCTGGAGGTCATGGTGACGATGCGCGAGCTGAAGATGTCGTCCAGGTACTGCATGCGGGCGTGGTTCACGTCGAACACGGTGACGCGCGCGCCCAGGCCCACGGCGATCTTGGCCGCATTGGTGCCGACCACGCCGCCGCCGATGATGGCCACGTTGGCTGGCGCAACGCCGGGCACGCCGCCCAGCAGCATGCCGCGCCCGCCCTGGGACTTCTCCAGCGCGTGCGCTCCCACCTGCGGGGCCATGCGGCCCGCGACCTCGCTCATGGGCAAAAGCAGCGGCAGGGAGCGGTCGGGCAGCTGCACGGTCTCGTAGGCCACGCCCGTGGCGCCGGAGGCCAAGAGCGCCCTGGTCTGGGCCTCGTCCGCCGCCAGGTGCAGGTAGGTGAACAGAAGCAGGTCGCTGCGCAGGAAGCGGTACTCGGCGGCCATGGGCTCCTTGACCTTGATGACCATCTCCGCGGACCAGGCCTCGCTGGCCCCGGCCACGAGCTTGGCGCCTGCAGCGGCGTACTCGGCGTCGGACAGGCCGCTGCCCACGCCCGCGCCGCTCTGCACCAGCACGGTGTGCCCGCGCCGGACGAGGGTCTCCACAGCGCCGGGGGTCATGGAGACGCGGTTCTCCAGCGTCTTGATCTCCTTGGGGATACCGATGATCATGGCTCTACCTCGTTTTTGGTTGGGGTGTTGTCGGCGAACCAGGTGCGCGCGCCCCGGGGCAGGGGAATCCACTTGCGCCGGGCCTTCATGACCACAAAGGACTCGCTGGAGGCGATGCCGCCCACGCCGGACAGGTCGCGGTCCAGGAAATCGTAGAGCCCGGAGACGTCCTCGGTGAGCACGATCTCCACCAGGATGTCGAAGCGCCCGGTGACCACGGCGGCCCAGTTCACGTCGGGCAGGTCGGCGATCTCCGTGAGCTTCTTGTCCAGCTGCATGTGGCTCATGAGCTTGATGCCCACCAGCGCCACGGTGAGCCCCCGGACCTGGAACGGGTCCACCAGCCCGGCCACGCGCAGCAGCCCCTGGCTGATGAGGCTCTTCATGCGCGTGCGGATGGTGGGCGCGGTGACCCCCAGGCGCTCGGCCAGATCGCCCGCGCTGGCCTGCCCGTCCTCGGCCAGGGCGGCCATGATGCGCCTGTCCGCTGTGTCGATATTCTTTCGCATAGGCGCATCCTCCGCGACGATATTAGCCATTTGGAAAATGTGTAGCCTAAAAATATTCCATTTACATAAATCCTGTCAAGGAAAAGCAGCCTGCGGCCTTCCCACGGCCAAGAGCTCCGCCCTTGTGGCGGGGGCTTGTTTGGTATAGCGTTGCACGGACCCCGTTTCTCTTCACCCTGTTCCTGTCAGGAGGATGCCCGTGGCGCCCGAAGTCCGTCTGCTCTCCGTGGCCGAAATCGCCCGCAGGCTGGGTGTGCCCGAGTCCACCGTGCACTACTGGAAGAACCGCTTCGCCCAGCACCTGCCCAGCCAGGGCTCGGGCCGCCAGAAACGCTTCCGGCCCGAGGCCGTGGACGTGTTCCGGGTCATCGCCGAGATGTTCAGCCTGGGCCACAGCACCCAGGACGTCATGGAGACCCTGGGCAAGCGCTTCCCGCTCACCGCGAGCATGGAAGGCGACCCCTTCGCGGCAGGAGCCGACGCGCCCTTCAGCCGCCGCGAGAACGCCCAGGATCAGGTCGGCTCCCCGGCCATGGCCGACACCGCCCTGCGCATGGCCGCGGCCATGGGCAAGGAGATGGGCCTGGAGATCGCCCGGAGCATCGGCGAGGGCCTGCGCGCCCTTGGCCAAATGGGCGGCGGCGGCCAGGGGGCCATCGAGGGAGGACCAGGCCTGCCCGCCCTGCCCGGCCTGGACTCCGAGGCCCTGGACGCCATCAAAAGCGCCGTGGACGAGAGCTGCACGCGCCTGGACGCGCAAGGCGGCGAGGTCGAGCGCATGGCTGCGGAGAACCTGGAGCTCAAGGCCAAGCTCTCCGTGCTCGAGGCCGAACTCATCCGCCTGCGCAAGGACCGCCGGGAAATGGAGAAGTACCTCCTTGACAAGATAAAGAGCATGGCTACCTAATTCCATGTCGGGGGACGCCACACCCCCCGAAGACAGGCCATTCTCCTCCCAAGCCCTGCCAAGGCCCCGCCCCAAAGCGGGGTCTTGTGCGGTTATATGACCTTCACAAGGAGACGATCAATGACGGCGCAAGCGACCTATGAATTCAAGGCTGAAATCAAGCAGCTCCTCGACATCCTCGTCCACTCCCTCTACACCGAACGCGAAATCTTCCTGCGCGAGCTGGTGTCCAACGCCTCCGACGCCCTGGACAAGCTGCGCA
>CAZXZF010000415.1:0-2458 GCA_964645095.1 uncultured Desulfocurvus sp.
GCGGGCTCGCCCAGGGGCCGCTCGTGCATGCGCGGCGCGCCGTGGATGCGGAAGCGTCCGCGCCCGGCAGTCACGACCCCGGCCAGCAGGCGGCAGGTGGTGCCGGATTCGCCCACATCGAGATCGGCCACGCCGGACCCGCTTACCGGGCCGTGGCGCATGCCCTGGACCAGGTACTCTCCCCCCTTGAGACGGGCGAAGCCCGCGCCGCAGGCCGTGAGGGCCGCCATGGTGTGCGCGGTGTCCTGGCTCTCCAGCACGCCGCTGAGGCGGGACTCGCCCGGGGCCAGGGCCGCGCCGATGAGGGCGCGGTGGGACATGGACTTGGAGGCCGGGGCCTGGACCAGGATGTGGGCGGAGGTGGCGCTCATGAGCGGCCCCCGGCGTCCAGGTGCGGGCCGGTCGGGTAGGAGCCCAGGATGCGCAGGGTGTGGCAGCGCTCGCGCAGGGACGCCAGGAAGCTCTCGTACTCCACGTGCGCGAGGTCGCATTCCAGGTCGGCGAAGAACACGTACTTCCACTTTTCGCCGCGCAGGGGGCGGCTCTCCAGCTTGGTCAGGTTGATGGCCCGGCCCGCAAGCGAATCCAGCACCTCGGCCAGGGCGCCGGGCTTGTCCGGCACGGTGAAGAGGATGGAGGTCTTGTCGCGCGATTTCTCGGTGCCGGGCCGGGGGCCGATGACCAGAAAACGCGTCCAGTTGTCGGGCAGGTCCTCGATGTGCGCGGCCAGGATGTTCAGGCCGTAGCGGTCGGCCAGGCGGATGTGGCCCACGGTGGCGACCGCTGGCCCAAGCTTGGCCGCGATCTCCGCCGCCGCCGCGGTGCTGCTCTCGGGCACCAGGGTGCGGCCGGGCATGTTGTTCCTGAGCCACCCGGAGCACTGGTCCAGCGGCTGCGGGTGCGAGTGGATCTCCTTGACCTCGGACGGGGACTCGGCCTTGCCCATGAGGAAGTGCGTGATGCGGCTGAAGAGTTCGGCGTGGATGTGCACCGGGAAGAGCATGAACAGGTCCACCACCTGGCCCACCGTGCCCTGGAGCGAGTTCTCCAGCGGGATGACGCCGAGTTCGGCCTCGCCGTCGGCCACGGCGCGGAAGATCTCCTCGAAGCCCGCCTTGGGCGTCAGCTCCGCGCTGCGGCCCATGTACTCCAGGCCCGCGAAGTAGCTGAAGGTGCCCTCCGGCCCCAGGTAGACCACCCGCTCCGGTCGTTGCAGTCGGCGGGAGCTGGACATGATCTCTCGATAGATGGCCTGCAGGTGGCTCTCCGGCAGGGGGCCGGGGTTGTTCTTGGCCAGGCGCTCCATGACCTCCTTCTCGCGGAAGGGCTTGAACACCGTGTCCGGCGAGCCCTCCTTGGTGCGGCCCACGCCGATGCTGATGGCCGCGCGGCGGTTGAGCAGGTCAACGATGCCGTCGTCCAGGGCGTCGATCTCGGTCCGCAGGGCGGCCAGGTCAAGTGTGTTGCCGTTGTGTTCCGCCACGCCTAGCCCTCCTTGATGTCCTCTTTGATGCGCATGCCGAAGTGCCGTCCGGCCGCGTCCGTGCGGCAGAGGATCTCGTCTCCGGGCTTCAGGTTGACCACGCTGATGGGCGTTGCGTCAACGCCGGTGACGCGGATGGTCTCGGCGTTTTGCAAAAACACCTGGCCCGAGACCTCGCCCACCTTGGCCGTGATCTTGAGCATGGGCCGGACCTCGATCTTCACGCGGCCCACGGTGGCCAGGCTGGTCTGGCCGTCCGCGCCGACAATGAGCACCTCGCGCCCGGCGGACAGCTCCTCCAGGTAGCAGGTCTTGTCGCCGGGGAGCACGGCGTAGGCGTGCACGGCTCCGGCGTTGACGCGAAAGGGCCGGGCAGCCACGTAGGGGTTGCTCTCGGTCTCGGCGTGGACCAGGAAGGTGAAGGCGCTGGAGTTGCCCACCAGCATGCCCTGGCCGCGCCGGAGCATGGAGATGGTGTCCACGCAGACGCGGTGGCCCAGGCCTGCGGGCTCGATGGCCGTGACCACGGCGCGCTCCAGGTCGATTTTGCCCTGGGAGAGCTTGAGCTCGGCCACGATGGCCTTCAGGTCGCCCGCGGCCTCGGGCAGGACCACGATCATGTCCGCCCCGCGCTCCAGGATGCCCGCAGCCAGCACGGCGCGGTCAAAGGACTCGCATTCCAGGCCGAGGCCCGTGGCCTGGGCCAGGATGTTCTCCACGGGGATGATCTCCCAGCCCTTGGCCAGGCTGACCTGCTGCCCGGCCTTGAGCCGCGCCGTGGCGGCCTCCTCGTCGGCCTTGGAGTCCAGGGGCAGCGTGGGCAGTTCGGCCTCGGTCAGCACGGTGACGCGGCCCAGCGCGCGCACGGCGTCGGCCTGGGCGCTCTCGGTCAGGATGGCGTCCACCCCGGACTCCAGCGCCAGGGTGACCAGCTTTTTCTGGAAGGGGATGGCCTTGAAGATGATCTGTTTCATG
>CAZXZF010000416.1:0-2455 GCA_964645095.1 uncultured Desulfocurvus sp.
CGGCGAGCATGGGTGGTATGGCGCGACAGGCGGCGGCGCATCAAGCGGCCCGGTGCACCGGGGCAAGGTCACGCCGCCCATCCAAACGGGCAAGGTGGCCGCGTCGCCGCCATCAGCGCCTCCGAAGAGTCCTCTGGGCCAGGGGCCTGAGAGGGGGCAGGATGTTGGCAAGCATTACATGCTGCCGCCGGAGGTGAAGGCCGAAAACGCCCGCACCGCCCTGGTTTACAGCCAGAGCGACGGCAAGCTCATGGACATGGAGGACAGGTTGGTGGGCCAGGGCTATTCCGGCGCGCCGGGCTACGTGAACAAGCCGGAGCTCCAGGGCAAGGTGGACCAGGGCGTCATCCCCGAAGGCACTTATACCATCGGTGATGTCATCAGTGATTCGAAGCAGGCGCGCGGCATGGGGCCGGACGTGATCAAGCTCGAGCCCGACCCGGTAACTGCGAACCGCATCCGGGCCATGGGCCGCGACCCGAACACGTTCTATATTCATGGGGACAACGGGAAGAAGAACCAGTCCGCCTCGGAAGGATGCATCATTATGGACAAATATGAGCGCAAGGCATTGAAAGAGTTGCAGGGGGCAAGGATACGTGTGGTACGCTAAATTATTGTTCCTTGGCATATGCGCTGTCGTCACCTTTGGGGCTCGTGCCGCACAGGCCGACTTCGTAGCGCACGGGTCCAAAATAGTACACGTTAGAGGCCATGACCACTTTCATTTTGAACCCGATTATGCCTTGAGACATGGCGACACCGATTTTGGTGTCACAATGCAATACCCAACGGACGTGCTCATCCGCGTTTTTGACGAGCGGCACGACCGCTTCCTGGGCTTCGGGTCGAACGGCGACCAAGCGCTCACCGTGGATGAATCCGTGCATCAGGATGTGACGGCGACGTTGGGCAAGGCCAAGCGCCTGAATCTGGGCGGCTACGAGGAGCGCATGCTCTGCTACGCCTCGACCCGGCCGGGCGACGACACCGTGGTCCTGTTCACCCTGTCCAAATGCCCGGAGAACTGCACCCGTGTCATGGAGATTCAGGTGCGCGCCAAGAAGCGCGAGGTGCGCGTGCTGGACAAATGCGCGGCCACACCGGGCGTGCATGCGGGCATCGCCACCCAGAGCGGCCTCAAGCTCGGCCTGACGCGCGCGGAGGTGCAGGCCATCCTTGGCCCGCCCCAGGCCACGCGCGGCGACACGTGGCTCTACGCCGCTTCGGTGAGCGTCGCCTTCAGCAAGGAAGAGGCGACGCGCAGAGGCTACCCTCAGCTGGAGCACGTGCCGGGTCCTGGCTATTCGCCAGAGCCGGGCTTCGACAAGTTCATCGTGGTCTGGTTCAAGCACGACCGGGTGAGCGCCTTCCGGGTGAACATGGACTGGGGGCTGTAGCCCGCGCCCAGACGCCCATCGCCAACGCACCCGGCCCGGCCTTCCCACATGCGGAAAGCCGGGCCGTTTCGCGACGCCCGCTGTCTGCCGAGCCGATGCCCGCCTACCCGATGCCGGGCTCGGTCTTCCAGGCGTAGATGGGCGTGAGCGGCTGGTAGCCCACAAAATCAATGCGCATGGCGCTGATGGCGCCCAATTGCGGCGGCAGGATGAGCCGGTTGATGAACCCCCAGGGCGGCGCATCGCGCCAGGTGCAGGGCGGGCCGGGCAGGACGGAGCGCGTGCGCGCGGGCTTGAACCCGGTGTGGATAAGGGCCAGGGCGCGCATTTCCGGCCAGGAGTACCAGTGCGCGCGCGACAGGGTCGAGCTCTCCTGCCAGGGCCAGCGCCAGCCGCGCGCCAGATGGTAGCACGAGTGCCGGTTCAGGAAACCGATGAGCAGGCCCTTGGCGGCCACGCGCGCGGCCTCGGCCAGGACCAGGCCGGGGTTGTCGCAGAACTCCAGCACGGTCCAGAGCACGCAGAAGTCGTACTCCTTGTCGGCAAAGGGCAGGGCCTCGCCGTTGCCCACGTAGAGCTCGGCGTTTGGGCCCAGGCGTTTGCGCGCCTCATTGATCATGCCCGGGGACTTGTCCAGTCCGGCCACGGAGAAGCCGTCGTCGTAGAGGATCTGCTGGAACAGGCCGGTGCCGCAGCCGATCTCCAGCACCCGCTGGTTGCGCCGGGGCCACTGGGCCAGCACGGAGTCCAGCAGGCGGCGCTCGGCCCCCAGGGCGTGGCTGCCCTCGGGCGTGGTGAACCACTTGTCGTAGCGCAGGGCGTCCATGTTCATGTGCGGCCTTGGCCCCTGTTCAAGCGGGCCTGTCCCGGCCCGGAACGCTGGCGCAAAAGCCTTGCCTCCGGGACCGGGTTGGGTGCTTCGAGCGCTATTCGGCGTTCAGGGCCTCGTAGACCTTGCCCACCAGCGCCTCGGACGGGGTCAGCGTCTTGTCGCCGGGGGTCCACTTGGCCGGGCAGGCCTCGGCCGGGTGCTTGGCCAGGTAGACGTTGGCCTC
>CAZXZF010000417.1:0-2454 GCA_964645095.1 uncultured Desulfocurvus sp.
TCCTATGCTTTTGCGTTTTGAGGTGGGCCTGAAGCCCCATGTGCGCGATGTGGTGGGCGAGCGTGTGGCTCGCAAGATCAAGAGCGAACTCGGCCTGACCCTGGCTGGCGTGGGCATCGTCCGCGTGTACACCGTTGAAGGCATCGGCCAGGCCCAGGCCCGGGCCGTGCTGGACGCCGGCGCCCTGCACGACCCCGTGCTGCACGAGATATCTCTGTCCCCCCTGGCCCTGGCCCAGGCCGGGGACTTCGACTGGGCGCTGGAGGTGGGCTTCCGTCCCGGCGTCACGGACAACGAGGCCCGCACCGCGCGCGAGACCATCGCCCTGGTGCTGGGCCTGCCCAGGGCCGCCAAGACCCTGGCCGTGTACACCAGCGTGCAGTACCTGCTGCGCGCAAAAGCCGGCCAGGACCTGGACGAGAAGACCGTGCTGCACATCGCCCGCGACCTCTTGGCCAACGAGCTCATCCAGCGCTTTGAGCTGAAGTCCGCCGCCCAGTGGGCCGAAGCGCCGGGCTTTGAGCCCAGGGCCGCGCGCGTCACCGGCCAGGCCAGCGACGAGGTGGCGGTGATTGCGCTGACCACCATGACCGACGACGAGCTCGTGGCCTTCAGCCGCGCCAACACGCTGGCCCTGTCCCTGGGCGAGATGCGCACAATCGTGGACCACTTCAAGGACCCGGCCACCCGGAGCGCGAGAAAGGCCGCAGGGCTTTCGCCCGAGTTGGTGGACAACCCCACCGACGCCGAGGTGGAGGTGCTGGCCCAGACCTGGAGCGAGCACTGCAAGCACAAGATCTTCACCGCCAAGATCGACTACGAGGACGCCGAGAGCGGCCGCCGCCGCACAGTCGACAGCCTGTTCAAGACCTGCATCCAGGGCAGCACCAAGGCCATCCGCGCGGCCAAGGGCAAGGACGACTTCTGCCTGTCGGTGTTCAAGGACAACGCGGGCGTCATCCGCTTCAACGACAACCTGAACGTCTGCATCAAGGTCGAGACGCACAACTCGCCCTCGGCGCTGGACCCCTACGGCGGCGCGCTCACGGGCATCGTGGGGGTCAATCGCGACCCCATGGGCACGGGCCTGGGCGCGAACCTGCTCTGCAACACCGACGTCTTCTGCTTTGCCTCGCCGTTCTATGAGGGCGAGCTGCCGCCCCGCCTGCTGCACCCCAGGCGCGTGCTGGAAGGCGTGCGCGAGGGCGTGGAGCACGGCGGCAACAAGAGCGGCATCCCCACGGTCAACGGCTCCCTCGTCTTTGACGAGCGCTTTCTCGGCAAGCCGCTGGTCTACTGCGGCACCGTGGGCACCATGCCGGTGCGCGTGGCCGGACGCCTGAGCTTTGAGAAGTGCGCGCTGCCCGGCGACCATATCGTCATGAGCGGCGGGCGCATCGGCAAGGACGGCATCCACGGCGCGACCTTCTCCTCCGAGGAGCTGCACGAGGGCTCGCCGGCCACGGCCGTGCAGATCGGCGACCCCATCACCCAGCGCAAGATGTACGACTTCCTGATGCGCGCGCGCGACCTGGGCCTGTACAACGCCATCACCGACAACGGCGCGGGCGGGCTTTCGTCCAGCGTGGGCGAGATGGCCCAGGACTGCGGCGGCTGCGACCTCGACCTCTCCAAAGCCCCGCTCAAGTACGACGGGCTGAAGCCCTGGGAGATCCTCATCTCCGAGGCCCAGGAGCGCATGACCTGCGCCGTGCCGCCGGACAAGCTGGCCGAGTTCCTGGCCCTGTCCGGGGAGATGGACGTGGAGTCCACGGCGCTGGGCACCTACACCGACTCCGGCACCTTCCACGTGCGCTACGCGGACAAGACCGTGGCGCACCTGTCCATGCACTTCCTGCACGAGGGCCTGCCCCAGATGGAGATCAAGGCGCGCTGGGAGCGCCCCAGCATCCCCACGGACCCGCTGCCCATGGATGTGGACCACGGGGGCCTGCTACGGCGCATGCTCTCGCGCCTCAACATCTGCAGCAAGGAATACGTCATCCGCCAGTACGACCACGAGGTCCAGGGCAAGAGCATCATCAAGCCGCTGGTGGGCGTCAAGCGCGACGGCCCGTCCGACGCGGCGGTGCTCCGGCCGGACTTCGCCACGGACGAGGGCCTGGTGCTCTCCCACGGCATCTGCCCCAAGTACAGCGACCTGGACACCTACTGGATGATGGCCGCGGCCATCGACGAGGCCGTGCGCGGGGCCGTGGCCGTGGGCGGCGACTTGCGCTTCATGGCCGGCACGGACAACTTCTGCTGGTGCGATCCGGTTGCGAGCGAGACCACGCCCGACGGCGAGTACAAGCTGGCCCAGCTGGTGCGCGCCAACGAGGCCCTGGACCACTTCTGCCGCGGCTTCGGCGTGCCCTGCGTGTCCGGCAAGGACTCCATGAAGAACGACTACAAGGGCGGCGGGGTCAAGATCTCCATCCCGCCCACGGTGCT
>CAZXZF010000418.1:0-2445 GCA_964645095.1 uncultured Desulfocurvus sp.
CCGCAGAGGTGGTCTACGAGGCCGGGGCGCTCACCAACGCCTCCACGCGCGGCGACGGCGAGGTGGGCGAGGATGTCACCGCCAATCTGCGCATGGTGCGCAATCTTCGCGGGTCACTCCTGCGCGCCTCGTCCCAGGGTGACGGGGCCGCGCTGCCGGACGTGCTCGACGTGCGCGGCGAGGTGGTCATCGGGCAGAAGGATTTCGCGGCCCTGAACGAGGCCCAGGAGAGAGCGGGGCTCAAGCGCTTCGCCAACCCGCGCAACGCCGCCGCAGGAAGCATCCGTCAGCTTGACCCGAATGTCGTGGCCGCGCGGCCCCTGCGCTTCCTGGCCTACGGCGCGGGCCGCATGGTCTGGCCCGAAGGCGCAGCAGGCTGGCGGTCCCAGTCCGGGATCATGGCCGGGTTGGCCTCCCTTGGCCTGGCCATAGCCCCGGAAGCCAGGCTCTGCGCCGTGCCCGAAGAGGTCTCGGCCTTCTACCAGGACCTCCAGGCCCGCCGCGCGGCCCTGCCCTTTGAGATCGACGGGGTGGTGGCCAAGATCAACAACCTGGCCTTGCAGGAGCTGCTCGGCCAGACCGCCCGGGCCCCGCGCTGGGCGCTGGCCCTCAAGTTCCCGCCGGAGCAGGCGCAGACGAGGCTGTCGGGCATCGACATCCAGGTGGGCCGCACCGGCGTGCTCACGCCCGTGGCCGTGCTCGAACCTGTCCGGGTCGCCGGGGTGGAGGTCTCCAGCGCCACCTTGCACAACCTGAGCCATCTCCGCGCCAAGGACATCCGCATTGGTGATCTGGTGGTGATCCAGCGCGCAGGCGACGTGATCCCGCAGGTGGTGGAGCCGGTGCTGGCCGAGCGTCCGGCTGGGGCCCAGGAGTTCGCCTTCCCGGAGGCCTGCCCTGTGTGCGGCAGCGACGTGGTTGTTGAGGACAAGGTGACCTACTGCCCCAACCACGCCTGCCCGGCGCGGGTGGTGCTGGGCATCGTGCATTTCGTGTCCAAGGCGGGGTTGAACATGGACGGCGTGGGCGAGAAGTGGGTGGAGCGCCTGGCCCAGGAGGGCTACCTCAAGTCCCCGGCGGACCTGTTCAGCCTGACCAGGGAGCAGTTGCAATCCTTTGAGCGCATGGGCGAGAAGAGCGCCGAGAACTTCGTGCGTTCCGTGGAGCAGGGCCGCAAGTCCGCCACGTTGGCCCGGTTCCTCAGCGCGCTCGGCATCGAGCTGGTGGGCGAGCAGACGGCCAAGACCCTGGCCGCGAATTTTGCCGACCTCGACGCCATTGCCGCGGCCACTGATGAGCAGTTGCAGGCCCTCAAGGATGTGGGCGGCAAGGTGGCCGCGAGCATCCGCGCCTTTTTTTCGAACGAGGGCAACCAGGCCATGCTGGCGCGCTTCCGCGAGCTGGGCCTGTGGCCCACGGGCGGCGCACGCGCTGATGCCGCCAGCCTGCCCCTGTCCGGCAAGACCTTTGTCTTTACCGGCGGGCTGCCGGAAATGAGCCGTCCCCAGGCCCAGGCCCTGGTGGAGCGTCTCGGCGCGTCCTGCTCGGGCTCGGTCTCGCGCAAGGTGGATTGGGTCGTGGCTGGCGAGGAGGCCGGGAGCAAGCTGGCCAAAGCCAGGGAACTCGGCCTCAGGATATTGGACTTTCCGCAGTTTTTGGCTATGCTGCGCGAACATGGAATCGAGCCCTGAAAAGATGCACCCGAAACACGGCCCCGGAAAATCGGAGAAAGACATGAGCTGCGACGTTATCATCATGGGCGGCTGCGGCCGCATGGGCGGAACGCTGATCCGCCTGGCCCAGCAGGACCCGGAACTGGTGGTCAAGGCCGTCATCGAGCGCGCCGAGCGCCTGGACGAGCTGGAGAACCTGGACTGTGTGGTGTCGAGCGACCTGGACGAGGTGCTGGCCAAAACCTCGCGCGCCGTGGTGGTGGAGTTCACCTCCCCGGAGGCCACCCTGGAGCATGTGCGCGAATGCCGCAAGCACGGCAACCCCATGGTCATCGGCACCACGGGCCTGAAACCCGATCAGGCCGAGCACATCGTGGCGGCGGCCAAGGACATCCCGCTGCTTCTGGCCCCGAACATGAGCGTGGGCGTCAACGTGCTGCTGAAGATCCTGCCGCAGCTGGTGCAGATGCTCGGGCCTGCCTACGACATGGAGATGATGGAGATCCACCATGGCCGCAAGAAGGACGCGCCCAGCGGCACGGCGCTGAAGCTGGCCCAGTGCATGGCCGAGGCGCGCGGCCTGGTGTACGACGAGGTCAAGCGCCACTGCCGCGACGGCATCATCGGCGAGCGGGCGCAGAACGAGCTGGGCGTCATGGCCCTGCGCGGCGGCGACGTGGTGGGCGACCACACGGCGTACTTCTTCGGCCCTGGCGAGCGCATCGAGGTGACGCACCGGGCGCACTCGCGCGAGACCTTTGCCCAGGGCGCG
>CAZXZF010000419.1:0-1100 GCA_964645095.1 uncultured Desulfocurvus sp.
CGGTAGCCCTCCTTGACCTGGGCCTCCTCATAGATGCTGTAGCCCAGGCTGCGGCAGGCGTCGCAGGCGTGGAGCGGAATCTCGATGCCCAGACAGGCCGGGTTCTTGGTGGTGCGGCTGACGACCTTGAGCAGCCCCCGGCAGGCCCCGCAGAGGAACAGCTCCTCGGTCTGGGCCTCGGTGATGTCGTCGGTGTCGTAGTAGATGTTCTTGTGGCGCACGAACCAGTCGCCGCTGTCCTGGGGCACGATGAAGCCGTCCTTGGACTCCGCGGGCGGGTGGAAGTAGACGTTGGGGATGGTGTCGCACAGCCGCTCGATGTACTCGGCCAGGTCCGGGCGCTGGCGGTGCTTCACGGCGTCAAAGGCGGGCTCGCGCACGCCGGAGTAGTCCAGCCCGGCCAGCGACAGGGCGATCCCTAAGTTGACATACGGCAGCGCGCCCTGGATGGCGTAGCCGCCCTCGAGCACGGCGATGTCCGGCTTGAGCAGCTCGGTCATGCGCGCGTAGCCCTGGGCGGTCAGGTTCATGTTGGTGATGGGGTCGGTGAAGTGGTTGTCCTGCCCGGCGGAGTTGACCACGATCTCAGGCTGAAAGTCCTTGAGCATGGGCAGCACGATGCGCTCCATGACCATGAGGTAGCCCTCGTCGCCGGTGCCCGGAGGCAGGGGGATGTTCACCGTGCGCCCCAGCGCCCCCGGCCCGCCGCATTCCGTGGGGAAGCCCGTGCCGGGATAGAGCGTGCGGCCGTCCTGGTGCAGGGAGATGAACAGAACGTCCGGGTCGTGCCAGTAGATGTCCTGGGTGCCGTCGCCGTGGTGGCAGTCGGTGTCGACCACGGCGATCTTCTTCACGCCGTACTTCTCGCGCAGGTGCTCGATCATCACCGCCTCGGTGTTGATGTTGCAGAACCCGCGCGAGCCCTGCACCACCTTCATGGCGTGGTGTCCGGGCGGGCGCACCAGGGCGAAGGCGCGCTTGTGGCGGCCGGTCATGACCAGGTCCGCGGCGGTGATGGTGCCGCCCGCAGCCACCAGGTGCGAGCGCGTGGCCACGGCCTCGACCTCGGGGAAGCAGAAGTGCGCGCGCTCCACGTCCTC
>CAZXZF010000419.1:1200-2443 GCA_964645095.1 uncultured Desulfocurvus sp.
TGCGCGGCACGTTCTCGCGGTGGCGCAGGGCCGGGATGAACATGACGCCCTTTTCGGTGTCGGCGAAGAGTTCCAGGCTGGCGGTGTTGCGCGTGAGCGCCGCGCCGATGGCGTTGGCCACGCCGAAATGCTCCGGCACCACGGTGAACAGCTCGAAGCGCTGGCGCACGGCTTCCTTCATGGCGGCTGCCGGGCCGCCCATGAGGTACACGCGGCCAGGGGCCACGCGGCGGCCCTCAAGCAGCTCGTGGATGGTGTACACGGGCTTGTCGTTGATCTCGGACAAAAGCTCCTGGGTGGCCGTGTGGATGGCCTCGGTGGCGGCGGCCACGGCCTGCTGGGCCAGCATCTCGGGCTGGATGGAGTGCATGCCCGCGAACTCGGCCAGGCCCCGGCGCGAGGCGTCGACATTGCCGTGGGCGCAGGCATTGGTGCAGTTCAGCGCGTCGATGAGGGTGGGCCGCACGCCCACCGGCAGGCCCGCCCCAGCCGGAATGGAGTCGGCCAGCGAAGGCCCCAGGCGGCTCGGGCCCACGCGCACGGCCTCGCCCAGCACGTTGATGGCCGAGTCGCCGCCGATGCCGATGGAGCGCACCTTGAGCGCGCGCACCAGGGTCGGGTGGGAGCCGATGTGGATGCCGTCGTTCTCCACCAGGGGCTGGCCGTCCACGAACACGGCGATGTCCGTTGTTGTGCCGCCGATGTCCAGGATGACCGAGTCGCGCGTGATGTCGCACAGGGCGATGATGCCCATGACGCTGGCCGCCGGGCCGGAGAAGATGCTCTGCACGGGCATGCGCCGGGCCTGGGCCAGCGGGAAGGTGCCGCCGTCGGCCTTGAGGGTGTTCACGCGCACGTGGCCCAGGCCGAGCTCGGCCAGGCTCTTCTCCACCGCCGTGGCAAAGGCGTTGAACACGCGCCAGACCGCGCAGTTGAAATAGGCCGTGGCCAGCCGCCGGGGAAAGTTCAGCCGCCCGCCCAGCTCGTGGCCCAGGGTCACGTAGTCCGGCCCCTCCCCGCCTGCGGGCCCAAGGAGCTGGCGCATGGTGTTCTCGTGCAGGGGGTTGCGCGTGCTGAACTTGCCCACGCAGCCGAACACGCGCACGCCGCCCGCGCGGCAGGCCTCGATGGCGGCCTTGATCTGGCCCTCGTTCAGGCGGTCGGTCTCGCTGCCGCGGTGGTCGATGGCCCCGGACAGCACGTGGTAGTCGCGGCAGAGCATGAACTCGTCGGCGCTGATGCC
>CAZXZF010000420.1:0-2439 GCA_964645095.1 uncultured Desulfocurvus sp.
CCGCCCGGTGGGAAATGGCCGTGACCGCACCACGCGGGGACCCCGGGCGGGAAAAAGGAAGAAACCGGTGAGGCCCCTCCCCCTTTGTTTCGCGGCACCCTAGCATGCGCGCCCCGGCCTCGTCGAGTCCGGCGCAGGGCGGAAATTGCCGTCGCCAGGGGCCTGTCCAGGACCGCAGACGCGGAGGGCGGCTGCCACGCAGGAAAACATCTGCCCGGGACGCCTGCGCGCCACGCAAAAAGGGCCGCCTCCCCGGGGAAGCGGCCCTGTGCGTTCGGTGGCGCCCAGGGCGCTATTCTTCGTGCATGCTTGCCGCCAGGGCGGCGATCTCCTCGCGGATGACGCGCGCGGCCTCGCGCGGCACGGCGCGCTCGATCTCGGTGCGCACGTCGCGGTCGAGCTGGATCTGGCGGTCCTCCACCAGGGCCAGGCGCTCCTTGAGCTCGGTGGCGGACTTGTCGCTGGCCTGGGCGCGCTGGCGCAGGGTCTCCTCCAGCTGGGAGCGCAGGTCGGACAGCTCCCGGCGCAGGGAATGGGCCTCGTCGTGGGAGGACTGCAAACGCTGCTCCATGGCGGCCAGGGCCTGGTCCTTCTCGGCCAGCTGGCCTTCCAGGCGCACCACGGCCACGCTGCCGCCCATGACCTGGGTGGCCAGGGCCGCGAGCTTCTCCTGCAATTCCTGGAGGGCTGCGGCCGGAACAGAGGCGGTCTCAGATGTAACTGGGGGCGCGGCAAGGGGAGCGACGGCGGCAACGGCGCCAAGGGCCGCTGCGCCGATGGCCACGTCACCAAGGGAGAGGCCGTCCAGCAGGCCTCCCCGGGGCTCAGGCGCGGGGGCAGCCCCAAGGGCGTCCGGGCCGTCGTCGATCTGGTCCAGCAAATCAGCTGCGGCCAGGGACTTTTCGGCAGCGGACTCTTCAGCCGGGGCCTCAAGGCCCTCCATCATGCCGCCCTCCATCAGGCCGCTGATGTCCAGGTCGCCGGTATCGAGGAGCTGGCTCGCATCCTTGGCCGGGGCGGCGTCCAGGTCGCCAGGGGCGTCCAGGCTGTCGAGGCCGTCGGGCGCCAGGGAAAGGTTGAGGTCTCCGCCCATGTCCACGTCCGCCAGGGCCGAAGGCTCCGGATCGGAAATATCGGGCAGGGACATGTCCAGGTCCGGCAGTTCCGCCGCGGGAGCGGGCTCAGGCCCGGCCAGGGGCTCGGCGGCTGGCAGCTCCTCCACGAGGTCGCCCAGGGACAATTCAAGCATCTCGTCGGCTGGCTCGGTCTGGGGCGCGGCCTTGGGGGCGGCCGCCTTGGACACGTGCAGCGTCTCCAGCAGGTCGCTCATGTCGGTGTCGTCATGGGGGCGGTCGGTTTCCAGGGGCTCGGGCCCTTTGGCCTCGCCCAGGCCGGAGATGAGGTCGTCCAGGGCGGCGGTGTCGATGCCGCCATCCTTGCCGCCAGCAGTGTCGTCGGGCGGGGTGATGTCCAGCTCGCCGCCAGCGGCGAACACGCCGAGATCAAGCACATCGTCATCTGCGCCTACGTCTGCGCCGACAGGCTCCGCAGGCGCAGGGACGGCAAAGGCGGCGAGGTCGAGCAGGTCGTCGTCCTGGGCGGCCGGAGCCGGGGCGGTGCTGAAATCGCCGAGGTCCAGGACCTCGTCGTCCCGGGCAGGGGCTGGCCCAGGGGCAGGGGCTGGCGCAGGGGCTGACGCGGGCTCGGGCGCCAGGTCATCGAGCGAGAGGATGTCCTCTCCGGCGGAACCGCCGGGGACAGGGGACTTGATCACGGGTTCGGTCAGGTCCTCGGCAAAGAGGGCCTCCAGCTCCTTTTCGAAATCGCTCTCCGGGGTCGCGGCCTTGGGCTTTTTGGGCGTCAGGTCAAGTCCCGCCAGATCGAGGATATCGTCATCAGGAGAGGGGGGAGTCGGCGTCATGGTCTCCTCCTCCGCAGGGAAAAGTTAAAAAAAGGGGGCCGCTTGCGCAGCCCCCAGGTGAGCGTGGTCGTGGCTAGCCCTTCACGTGGCACTTGGGGCAAGCGGTGGGAGCGTTGGGCTTGGTGTCCTTCAGACCCTTGTGGCAGCCCAGGCAGCTCTTGGCGTTGGCGCCGTGGAAGGCTGCATAGTAGGATTCCTTGCCGGTCTTGGCAACGGGATCAGCGTGGCAGCCCTTGGCGTCGCACTTGGCGAACTCATTGCCCTTGGCGTCCTTCTTGTGGTGGCAGTCAGCGCACTTGACACTCTTGTGCGTGCCGTGGTTGAACTTCACCAGGGGCTGCTTGGCGGGGGCGCCTTCGGGGGCCTTCATGGCCAGGCCATCGGCCGGGACCTTCGGGGCAGCAGCATACAGGGGCAGCGCCAGGGCCAGGGCCAGGGCGGCAACCATCATGGTCATAAAGAAAGAACGTTTCATGCTCCTCAATCCTCCTTTCACGTACGTGAACACTCCATTATCC
>CAZXZF010000421.1:0-2426 GCA_964645095.1 uncultured Desulfocurvus sp.
TTGCCCATGAGCGGCCGGAAGACCTGCACCGCGCCCTCCTCGGCCAGCTGGGCCAGGCCCTTCTGGAGCTGCTTGGCCTTGAGCGGGCTTTTCAGGATCACGCGGCGGAAGTGTTCCGGCGCAAAGCTCGGAATGCCGGTGAACTTGAGCGGCTCTTTTTCGCTGAAGGTGTCGCCGATCTTGATGGTGCCGTGGTTGTGCACCCCGATGATGTCTCCGGGCCAGGCCTCGTCCACGTTGCTGCGGTCCTGGGCCATGAAGATGGTGGCGTTGGACACGGTGACGTCCTTGCCGATGCGGTGGTGGCGCATCTTCATGCCCCGGGTGAAGCGGCCGGAGCAGATGCGCAGGAAGGCGATGCGGTCGCGGTGCGCAGGGTCCATGTTGGCCTGGATCTTGAAAACCACGCCGGAAAACTCCGGCTCCGTGGGCTCGACTTCGCGTGATTCCGGGGCGGCTGTGAGGGCCACGCGCGGCCTGGGCTGCGGGGCCAGGGTCACAAAGGCGTTCAGCATCTCCTGCACGCCGAAGTTGTTGATGGCCGAGCCGAAAAACACCGGGGTCTGCCTGCCCGCCAGGTAGCGCTCGCGGTCAAAGGGGTAGCCCGCGCCGGAAACCAGCTCCATGTCGCGCCGGAGGTCGTCGGCCTGGGAGCCTAAAAGCGCGTCCAGCCGGGGGTCGTCCAGGCCCTTGATGACCAGGCCGGCCTGGATCTTGCCGCCGTGGGTGGCGGAAAACAGGTGCAGCTCATTCTTCTGGATGTTCCAGGTGCCCTTGAAGCCCTTGCCCATGCCGATGGGCCAGGTCATGGCCGCGCACTCGATGCCCAGGCTCTCCTCGATGTCGGACAAGAGGTCCAGCGGCTCGCGGCCCTCGCGGTCCATCTTGTTGATGAAGGTCAGGATGGGCGTGTCGCGCAGGCGGCAGACTTCCATGAGCTTCTTGGTCTGGGTCTCCACGCCCTTGGCCGAGTCGATGACCATGACTGCGGAATCGACAGCGGTGAGCACGCGGTAGGTGTCCTCGGAGAAGTCCTGGTGGCCCGGGGTGTCCAGCAGGTTGATGGCGTAGCCTTCGTACTCGAACTGCATCACCGAGCTGGTGACGGAGATGCCGCGCTCGCGCTCCATGGCCATCCAGTCGGAGGTGGCGTAGCGCGCGGCCTTGCGGGCCTTGACGGTGCCGGCCATCTGGATGGCGCCGCCGAAGAGCAGGAGCTTCTCGGTGAGGGTGGTCTTGCCTGCGTCCGGGTGGCTGATGATGCCGAAGGTACGGCGGCGGGCCGTCTCGCGGGCGAGGTCTTTTTCGAACAGGGGGTCGGTCACGTTTGCTCCGGATATGGCCTGACGCGGAGGTCCGCGCCGTGGCCGAAAAATCGCGGAACCATCCCCCAGATGGCGGCAAAGGTCAAGCCTTGCCTGTTTCGACCCGCCAGGGGGGCCGGAACAGGGCGCAGGAAAGATTGGCCGGAGTCTGGCTCCGGGTTTCGACTTGGGCCTGTCGGCCTTGTCCAGAGAATCGGGCTTAGCCGCCCGTGGCCAGCAGGTCCATCATCAAGAGCTGGCGCGCGCCCTTCTCTTCCAGCTTCACGCCGGTCCAGATCTCGAACTGGGCCAGGCCCTGCTGCAGGAACATCTGCAGGCCCGAGAGCACCTCCACCCCGGCATTCTTGGCGTCGCTCAAGAGCACCGTGCGCACGGGGTTGTAGACCAGGTCAAAGACCAGGCCCACGCGGCCGAAGCCGTCCCCGGGCCAGGGCGACTTGCCCTGGTGCTCGCCCTGCATGCCCAGGGGCGTGGAGTTCACGATGAGCGACCAGGGGCGTGCGGCGCGCCCCTCCCACGCAACGGAGGTGATGCCGAAGTCCTTGGCCAGGGTCTCGGCCTTGGCAGCGGTGCGGTTCGTGACAACGATCTCGGCCACGCCGAGTTCCTGCAGCGCCGCCAAGGCAGCTCGCGCAGCCCCGCCCGCGCCAAGCACCAGGGCGCTTTTGATGCGGTCCTTGTACGGAGCGAGCGGGGCCACAATGCCAGCCACGTCGGTGTTGTCGCCCAGGAGCTTGCCCTTGGCCCAGAACAGGGTGTTCACCGCGCCCACGCGCGTGGCGCGCTCGGTGAGTCCGTCCAGGTAGGGCATGACCGCCTGCTTGTGCGGGATGGTCACGCTCACGCCCTTGATGTGGCGCGCACGCACCTCAGCCATGAAGGCCTTGAGCTTCTTGGGCTCCGTGGGCCAGGCCTCGTACTTGCCAGACAGACCGCTCGTACGCAGCCCCCAGTTGTGCAAGAGCGGACTCTTGCTGTGGCCCAGGGGCCAGCCGATGATCCCGTATGGCGCAATCACGAATGGTTCTACTTCTTTTTCGGCGCAGCGGGCTTCTTGGCCGCAGGCTTCTTGGCTGCGGGCTTCTTGGCTGCGGGCTTGGC
>CAZXZF010000422.1:0-2407 GCA_964645095.1 uncultured Desulfocurvus sp.
CCGCCGATCATGTGCGGCAGCACGACCTTGTTGGCCCCGGCGAACTCCAGCCGGGTGATGTGCGAGGCGTCGTTGGCCCGCGCGATGATCGAGATGCCGGGGTTGAGCTGGCGCGCCGTGAGGGTCACGTAGACGTTGGCGGCCTCGTCTGTGAGCGCGGTGACGATGCTCTTGGCGCGCTTCAGGCCCGCGTCGATGAGCAGCTTGTCGTTGGTGGCGTCGCCCGGGATGTGCATGATGCCTTCGCGTTTGAGCCGCTCCACAAGACCAGCCTCGGCCTCGACGACCACCACGTCCTGGCTGACCTTGAGGATCTCCTGCACCACCACATGGCCGATGCGCCCGTATCCGCAGACGATATAATGGTTTTCCAGCTTGTCGATGCGCTTTTGCACCTTGCGCCTCCACATGAGATTGTGCAGATGCCCGTCCACGAGCATGCGCGTGAAGGAACTGACGATGAAGGCGAAATTGCCCACGCCGCAGATGATGACCAGAGCCGTGAGCAGACGGCCTCTTTCCGACAGGGGGTGGATCTCCCCGAAGCCGACCGTGGAGAGGGTGATGACCATCATGTAGAAGCTGTCGATGAAGTTCCAGCCTTCCACACGCATGAAGATGAACAGGCCGACCAGGAAGACCACGACCATGAGGCAGAGGCCGAGCACCAGGTTGAACAGCGTTCCCCATTTGTCCTTGACGGCCCTGATCCTGGCCATGTCGAGTCGCGGCAGCTCCACTATTCCCCCAGTTGCAGCAGTCGGTCACGCAGGGCCAGAACCCTGTCGCGCAGACTGGCTGCGCGCTCAAACTCCAACTCTTTCGCCGCCTCGCGCATCTCGCGCTCAAGGGCGGCGATCTCTTTCCTGAGCCGTTTGGGGTCCAGCTCGCGCATGAGTTCGTCCGGCGTGAGGTCTTCGGCCTGCGGGACGACATGGGCGGCCAGCGCGCCCAAGAGGTTGTCCAGGCCCTTCTTCACGGTCTCGGGTGTAATGCCGTGTGCGGCGTTGTACTGCAACTGCTTCTCGCGTCTGCGGGCCGTCTCGTCAAGTGCCGAGCGCATGGACGGGGTCTCCCTGTCGGCATAGAGCACCACCCGGCCCCCGGCATTGCGCGCGGCGCGGCCAAAGGTCTGGATGAGGGAGCGGGCGCTTCTGAGGAAGCCCTCCTTGTCCGCATCCAGGATGGCCACCAGGGACACCTCCGGAATGTCCAGGCCCTCGCGCAGGAGATTGATGCCCACCAGCACGCTGAACTCCCCGGCGCGCAAGGCCTGGATGATGGCCATGCGCTCCAGGGTCTCGATGTCCGAGTGCAGGTAGCGCGCGGCCACGCCCATCTGGTTCAGGTAGTCGGTCAGGTCCTCGGCCATGCGCTTGGTGAGCGTGGTCACCAGCACGCGCTCGTCTTTCGCAACACGGACCTTGCACTCGGCCAGCAGGTCGTCCACCTGGCCCTTGACCGGGCGGATGTCGATCTCCGGGTCAACCAGGCCCGTGGGCCGGATGACCTGCTCCACCACCAGCCCCTGGGCCTGATCGAGCTCCCAGGGCCCTGGCGTGGCCGAGACGTAGACCACCTGCCCGAGCCGGGCCTTGAACTCCTCGAAATTGAGCGGCCGGTTGTCCAGCGCGCTCGGCAGGCGGAAGCCGAAGTCCACCAGCGTGCTCTTGCGCGAGAAGTCGCCGCTGGACATGCCGCCCACCTGGGGGATGGTGATGTGGCTCTCGTCGATGAAGAACAGGAAATCCTCGGGAAAGTAGTCGATGAGCGTGGCGGGCGGGGCGCCGGGCGTGCGTCCGTCCAGGTGGCGCGAGTAGTTCTCGATGCCGTTGCAGTAGCCCAGCTCATCGATGGTCTCCAGATCAAACATGGTGCGCTGCTCCAGGCGCTGGGCCTCCACGAGCTTGCCCTGGGCCTTGAACTCGGCCAGGCGCTCTTGCAGCTCCTGGCGGATGGCGTCCGTGGCGCGCTTCAGGTTGTCCTGGTCAGAGACGTAGTGGCTGCCGGGATAGATGACGGTCTTCTGCATGCTCGCCAGCACCTGGCCGGTGAGCGGGTCGGTCTCCTGGATGCTTTCTATCTCGTCACCGAAGAAGTTCAGACGCAGGGCCTTTTCGCGGCTGTAGGCCGGGATGAGCTCCAGGGCGTCGCCGCGCACGCGGAAGGTGCCGCGGTGGAAGTCCACGTCGTTGCGCTCGTAGTGCACCTCCACCAGGCGGCGCATGAGCGCCTCCAGGCTCAGCATTTGCCCCACTTCCACCGGGATGATCATCTTGGCGTAGTATTCCGGCGAGCCCAGGCCGTAGATGCAGGACACCGAGGCCACGATGATGACGTCGCGCCGGGTCAAAAGCGCGTGGGTGGCGGCGTGGCGCAGCTTGTCGATGTCGTCGTTGATGCTGGA
>CAZXZF010000423.1:0-2403 GCA_964645095.1 uncultured Desulfocurvus sp.
TCTCGTAGACCTGGCCCACCACGCCCTTGCCCGGGGTGTAGGTGGCCGGGATGGACCGGGTCGGGCTGTGGGCCAGGGACAGCCGCAGGTTCTCGCTCTCCGGGTCCATGATGGCCAGGAACACGCGGACGTAGCCCATCTGCCGGGACAGGACCTTGAGCAGGCCGCCCAGGCTCTCGTCCAGGGGCGAGCCAGGGGCAAGCTCCTGGAGGATGATCCGGAGCGAACCAAGCAATCCTTCCGGACCGGAACACAGCGCCTCGTACTTCGGCATCAGGCTTCCTCTCTGAGCGCGCGCGGCCCTAGGCCGGGTACGCGGCTCCCAGTTCCAGGGCCTTCAAATTCACCTCGGCCACCTTGGGCTTCATGGTGGCGCGCACGGTGTCGGCCAGGACATCCACGCCAAAGGGCAGCGCGCCCAGGGCGCACAGCGCGCCGAGCAGGGCGATGTTGCCGCTCTGCACGGCCCCGGCCTGGAGGCCCAGGCTGCGGCAGGGCAGGAAGCGGGCAATGCCTGCGCAGGCGCCCACCCTGGCCTTGATGGCCTCGATGTCCGGGTTTTCCTCGCGCCCGCAGGCCACGGAGAGCGGCGCCAGAAACTCGGTGCTGGAGAGCACCAGCGCGCCGGGCTTCAGGTACGGCAGGGCGCGCAGGGTCTCCAGCGGCTCGAAGCCGAGCAGGATGTCGGCCTCGCCCGGGCCGATCTTGGGGCTCTTGTAGCCGATGAGCAGGGTCGACTCGACCACGCCGCCGCGCTGGGCCATGCCGTGGATCTCGCCGGAGGTCACGCTCAGGCCGAAGGCCAGGGCGGCGCGGGCGAGCAGCGTGGTGGCCGTGAGGGTGCCCTGTCCGCCCACGCCGGTCATGAAGATGCGCAGCCGGGTCTTTTGCAGGGCGCTCATTTGGTGTCCCCCTTGCGGGCCTTGATGTTCGGGCAGAGCTGCAGGCAGAGCATGCAGCCGGAGCAGAGGAGCGGGTCGATGGCCACCTTGCCGCCGTCCTTGTAGAAGGCCGGGCAGGCCAGGATGTCCAGGCAGTCGCCGCACTCGCCCTTTTCACCACAGGTCTCGGCCACGTAGGCCACCTGGGTCTGCTTCTTGCCGTAGGCGCGCCGGGCGAAGAGCGGGCAGGGCTCCTCGGCCAGGAGCACGCGCACGCCGGACAGGCCCTTGAGTTCCTCGATGGCCTTCAGCGTGGCCTTGTGATTGAGCGGGTTGACCTTGCGGAAGTGCTCGATGCCCAGGCCGGCCAGCAGCTTTTCGATGTCCACGCGCACAAGGTTGTCGCCGATGACGGTCTTGTCCACGCCGGGGTTGGGCTGGTGCCCGGTCATGGCCGTGGTGCGGTTGTCCAGGATGCACACCAGCAAATTATGTCGATTGAACAGGGCGTTCACCAGGCCGGTGATGCCGGAATGGAAGAAGGTGGAGTCGCCGAGGAAGGCCACCACGTCCTGACCCGCTGCTTTGGCCGCGCCGCAGCCAGCCGAGATGCTCGAGCCCATGCACAAAAGGAAGTCCGCGGCCTTGAGCGGCGGCAGGATGCCCAGGGTGTAGCAGCCGATGTCCGAGGAGTAGACCGCGTTATCGCCGTAGACCTTGCGCACGGCCACGTAGGTGGCGCGGTGCGGGCACCCGGCGCAGAGGTTGGGTGGCCGATTCGCAAGAGGGCCGCAGGCGTTGCTGGTGTCGGTGCTGTCGGCAGCGCAGACCGGCGCGTCCTTGGCGGGCAGGCCGAGCACCGTGCGCAGGGCCGTTGCCACCAGGCCCACGCTAAACTCCCCAAAACGAGGAAGGAGGGGGCGCGGCAGGGGGCCGGGGGTCTTGCCGCCGGGCATCTTGCCGATGATGGTCAGCGTGAGCCCCAGGCGCTGGGCCAGGGCGCGGATCTCGGTCTCCAGCACCGGCTCCAGCTCTTCCAGGATGAGCAGGGTGTCAAGGCCGGTCATGAAGGTTTCGAGGAGCTTCTCCGGCAGTGGATAGGTGAAGCCCAGGTCCAGCACCTTGACCGTTCCGGCGAGGTCGGTCTCCAGCAGGGCGTCGGCCAGGTAGGCCCGGCTGATGCCCGAGGCCACTACGCCGACCTTTCCCGCGCCGGAGACGAGGTTGTAGGGCGAGGTTTCGGCCAGGCCGCGCAGCTTCTCCAGCATGTCCAGCAGGCGCAGGTGCATGGGCCGGGCAAAGGCCGGGATGGGCACGAAGCGCGAGGGGTTCTTCTGGAAGCCCACGGGCGCGGGCAGCACAACGGGCTCGGCAAGGGTCACCGGGCCGCGCAGGTGGTTCACGCGGGTGGTGGTGCGCAGGAGCACCGGGGTGCCAAGTTCGCGTGAAAGCCCAAGGGCGGCAACGGTCATGTCCTTGGCCTCCTGGGCCGTGGACGGCTCCAGGCAGGGCAGCCCGGCCA
>CAZXZF010000424.1:0-2394 GCA_964645095.1 uncultured Desulfocurvus sp.
CCAGCTTGTCGTAGGTCAGGTGGTCGGCGTCCATGCCGCGCTTGTACTTGCTCTTGCCGGCGGGCTCGGGCTCATTGGTCTTCTTCCAGGTCTCAAATTCTTCCGGGTAGGCCTTGCCCCACAGGTCCGGGTCGATCTCGTTGTCAGGAATGGCCACGGTCTTGACCATCTCCGGTTTGCCCGGCGCACAGCCGTAGGGGATGACCAGATACGCCAGCGCCAAAGCCACTGTAACGATGAACAGGGTTCCCTTCTTCCTCAAAGCCATATAGCTCCTCCTCCCTACCATGCGTTGTTCCCCTGCAACGGAGAAATTTGTGTGCCCTGCGGTCCAGGCGCTTGCTGTTTCGCTTACTGCGTCTCGATACCGCCGCTGCGCTTGTGCATGATGCGGCGGTGGCAGTCGGTGCAGCTGCGCTCCTGGTTGATCATCTCAACGGTGTTCTCGTGGCAGCGGATGCAGTTTTGCTGCACGGTCTTGCGGCCATGCTCGGTGATGCGGATGTCGTCGGGCACGCGGCCGGAATTGAAGACCACCACGTCCTTCATGCCGTCGATGGACTTCCAGACGTAGTGCGCGGGCATGCTGTCATTGGGCAGGTGGCAGTCCACGCAGACCTTGCGCCGGTGCGCGCCCTGGTGGAACCAGGCCTCGTACTCGGCCTCCATGACGTGGCAGGAGGCGCAGAACTCCGGGGTCTCCGATTTGGCCAGAAGCTGCGGCGGGCCGATGGCCACGAACAGCGCCACGGCCAAGGCCACCGCGCCCGCCAGAAGAACGATCCTCAAGCCGCGACGTTTCTCGTCACTCATTCCCCCACCCCTTCAGGCTAGACGTCCCGCCCAGGCGAACCCTGGACGGCTTCCTGGGCACATGGCGCAACCTGCTGAAATAGTTGCGCAAGGCAACTGTGCCCACACATTTGCAGCTTACCACATTTTCTGCCGGAATCCTTGACTTAAGTCAAGAGTCCGGAATCTTTCGTCGCAACCCATGACGCGCGGGCAGATGCCCGACCGTTGCATCCAGGGCTTTCCTGTGGCACACACGCTCAACCCCGACCACAAGGAGCGCCGTTGATGCAGATCCCCTTCATGCGCCTGGACCGCCAGTTCGCCAATCACCGCCAGGAGTTCATGGACGCCGTGGAGACCGTGTTCACCCACGGCAAGGTGCTCCAGGCCCAGGAAGTGGCCGACCTGGAGGCCCTGGTGGGCGATTTCTTCGCCCTGCCCCACGCCGTGGCCGTGGGCTCCGGCACGGACGCGCTCATCCTGGCCATGAAGGCCCTGGGGCTCAAGCCCGGCGGACGCGTGGCCGTGACCAGCCTGTCCTTTGTGGCCTCGGCCTCGGCCATTGTCCATGCCGGAGGCGTGCCCGTGTTTGTAGACATCGAGGACGACTATTTCATGGCCCGCGAGGACGTGCTGCTGGACCTGGTGAAGTCGGGCCGGGTGGACGGGGTCGTGGCCGTGCACCTCTACGGCCAGATGACCGAACTGTCCGAAATTTACGCCGAGGCCAGGAAGCGCGGCGTGTTCGTCATCGAGGACGCGGCCCAGGCCCTGGGCGCCACCCGCCACGGCGAGGCCCCGGGCAAGCATTCCGACGTCACCTGCGTCAGCTTCGACCCGACCAAGGTCATCGGCGCGCAAGGCAGCGGCGGGCTGGCCCTGGCGCGCGAGCACCACATCGCCGAGCACCTGCGCCGCCTGCGCTACCACGGCCACGCCGGAGGACGCGTGTACACCGAGATCGGCCACAACAGCCAGCTGCCCACGGTGCAGGCGGCCATCATCAATGCCAAGCTGGGCCACGAGCAGGAGTGGCGCCTGCGCCGCCTGGCCATCGCCCAGGCCTACACCGAGACCCTGCAGCGGATGCCGAACATCCGCCCGCCCAAGGTGCGCGGGGGCAACACGCACATCTTCCACAAGTACGCCATGACCGTGAAGCAGGGGCGCGACGCGCTGGCCCTGCACCTGAAGAACCGGGGCATCGGCAGCTCGGTGCACTACACCCTGCCGCTGCATGAGCAGCCCTGCTTTGCGGGCAACCACGAGACCGTGGGGGATATGAGCGTGGTCAAAAAGGCCACGCAGCACCTGCTTTCCCTGCCCATCTACCCGGAGCTCACGGACACCGAGGTCAACTACATCTGCGAGACCCTTCGGGACTTCAAAGGCTAGTTCCGCACGACGGCAAAACGAAAGCGCCCCCGCCAGTCTCCAGGACTCGCGGGGGCGCTGCTCTTTGCTTTTGGCGGGAGCTTAGATGGCGTTCGCCCTACATGGCGCCCGCGTCGATCTGCTCCACCTGTTCCTGGATGGCTTTCGCCAGAGGCCCGTCCAGGCCCATGATGTCGACGTTCAAAAAGCCGCGCACGATGGTCG
>CAZXZF010000425.1:0-2391 GCA_964645095.1 uncultured Desulfocurvus sp.
GGCTTCACGCCCTTGCGCAGCTCCTCGCGGATGCGTTCGTAGATGAGCACGTTGGCGTCCACGGCCATGGCGATGGTCAGGATGATGCCCGCGATGCCAGGCAGGGTCAGGGTCGCGCCAAAGGCGGCCAGGCCGGCCATGGTCAGCACGATGTTCAGGAGCAGCACGATGTCGGCGAAGATGCCGGCCGTGCTGTAGTAGACGGCCATGAACAGGATGATGGCCAGGGCTGCGATGCCCGTGGCCATGATGCCCGCGTCGATGGATTCCTGGCCCAGGGTGGGGCCCACGGTGCGCTGTTCCAGCACAGTGACCGGCGCAGGCAGGGCTCCGGCGCGCAGGACGATGGCCAGGTCGCGGGCCTCCTCCTGGCTGAAGCGTCCGGTGATCTGGGCCTTGCCGCCCGAGATCTTGTCCTGGATCACCGGCGCGGAGTAGCACTTGCCGTCCAGCACGATGGCCAGGCGCTTCTTGATGTTCTCCTCGGTGACGCGCTCGAAGATCTTGGCGCCGCGCGCATTGAAGGTCAGGCTCACGGAGAACTGGTTGTTGTTGGATTCAATGGTGGCGCGGGCGTCGGTGATGTGCTCGCCTGTGAGCACCGCGTCCTTCTTGAGCACGATCGGGATGTCGGTGCTGTCGCCCTTGGGGCCACGCTGCACCATGGCGGTCAGCTCGCGGCCGGGGCCGATGAGGCCCTGCTTGACGGATGCGGGGTCAATGCTGTCATCGACGATCTTGAACTCCAGGTGCGCGGTCTTGCCGATGACGGCGATGGCGCGTTCCGGATCATGCAGGCCGGGCAGCTGCACCTGGATGCGGTTGCCTTCCTGGCGGCGGATGTCCGGCTCGGCCACGCCGAACTGGTCGATGCGGTTTCTTATGGTCTTCACGGCCTGGTCGAGCGTCAGCTTGGCCAGATATTTCTTGTAGTCCGGGGTCATGGAGAGCACGTACTTGACGCGGTCTTCGGGCAGGGTTTCCTTGCCGTCGATGCGCAGGTTCGGGAACTGCTTGCCGAGGAGCTTCTCAAAGGCCTCCTGCTTGGCCGAGCCGACGAGCACGGCCTCCAGGCGGGTGCCGGGCAAGGGGGTGGGCTTGAGCACTGCCAGGTCGTCCTCGCGGGCGCTGGCCTTGATGTCCTGGCCCTGGCTCACCATGTTGTTCTCAATGGCCTTGTCCACATCGACCCCAAGGGTCAGGTGGATGCCGCCCTTGAGGTCCAGGCCAAGGTTGATTGCGGTGTCGGGCAGGATTTTGCCCAACAGGGTGTTCTTGATGCCCGGCACCGAGGGCAGGACCAGGCCCAGGGCCACGGCCATCACCGCCAGTGTAAGCAGGACGCGCCAGCGCAGATTCCGATTCATGTACTCTCCCTTGACGATCACGCTTCACGAGGGAATTGGGGCTAAAGACAAGCGCGGACCCAGGCGCTTTCCTGAGTCCGCGTATCTGCCTTTCGGCTGAAAATCAAAGGAAAAGATTACTTGGCCTTCTTTTCCTTCTCCAGCTTTTCAAATGCGTCGGCCTTGTCGGCCACGGTGTTGCGCAGCATTTCGATCTGAACCTTCTCGGCGATCTCAAGGACGATGGTCGTATCCTTCATGCGCACGATGGTGCCGTAAATGCCGCCGTTGGTGACGATGCGGTCGCCGATCTTGAGGTTGGCGATCATCTCCTTGTGCAGCTTTGCTTTTTTCTGCTGCGGACGGATGAGCAGGAAGTAGAAGATGGCGAACATGAGAATGAGCGGGACAAAGGCGCCAAGGGGGTTGCCCTGGGCGCCGCCGTTGCCGCCGCCGAGTCCGCCCATTGCGAATGCGAGATTGTCGAACATCCTGAATTCCTCCTGAGGTTGGCAGGCGCAAATGCTGCGCCAACCCTTCCCTGCCTACGCCGGTACGTACAGATTGCCGTAGGGACGGTGGGAGAAGGGCTTGATCTTGACGAAATCAGACGCAAGGATCGCCTTGGCGTCCAGCCCAAGTTCCTTGGCATAGTCCTTGACGATGCCCTGGAGCACCAACCTGTCCGACTCATCCAGAGGCTGAGTGGTCAGGCCGGGGCCGATCTGCTCCTTGGGAACGCCGCCACGCACGTAGATGACTCCGCCGTGCATGCCCGTTCCCAGGCTGCGACCAGCAATGGGTTCGGTGGGCTTATCAGAAAACATTCCAAGAAGCAAAATGATTCCACCTGCCATATATTCGCCGAGGAAGTCTCCGGCCTTGCCGCCGATGACGATGGTGGGCAACTTTTCCATGTAGGCTTTCATGTGGATGCCCACGCGGTACCCGACGTCGCCCTTGATGTAGATCCTGCCGCCGCGCATGGCGTAGCCCACCACGTCGCCGGCCAGGCCCTCGATGATGACGGTGCCGTCGTCCATGG
>CAZXZF010000426.1:0-2387 GCA_964645095.1 uncultured Desulfocurvus sp.
TACGACATTCCGTTGCAGGCAATGTTTTAGGCATATCGACATCCCGCCGTACGGTTTGCGTGTGGCGGTCTTCAGGAGTGGCTATGCAGATCAGTTCCTCACTGAGCAGCACCAGCGGGTATGGCGCGACGAGCGCGGCCTATGGTTCGAAGAACATGGACGAGATGGACGCCAAGTTCGCCACGGACATCATGTCCTCCAAGGACGCCGACAAGAGCGGCAGCCTTTCGGCCTCGGAATTGGGCGTCAGCCAGGACAACGTGGCTGAGTACGATACGGACGGCGATGGCCAGGTCAGCTCCTCCGAGCTCCAGGCCGCGCTCAAGGCCAAGCGCGAGAAGATGCAGGCGTCCATGCAGAGCGAGATGCTGCAGAGCGGCCAGATGGGCATGCTCCAGGCCAGCATGGGCCGGGGCATGGACATGTCCAAGGTGGACACCAAGATGTCCCAGAACATCATCTCCGAGAAGGATGCGAACAAGGACGGCGTGCTCTCGGCCGCTGAACTGGGCGTGAGCGCGGACAAGCTGTCCAAGGTGGATGCGGACGGCGACGGCGGCGTCTCCGAATCCGAGTTGACCGCGTCGCTCAAGAGCCACCGCGAGACCATGATGTCCGAGAACGGGGGCAAGATGCCGCCTCCTCCGGGCGGGGCCGAGGGTTCGGGCGGCGGCCAGGGCGCGCCGAGCCTGGACAGCCTCATCAGCGGGTTGTTCGGCGACTCCAGCAGCAGCACGGGAACGTCCAGCTCCGCAAGCAGCGACTCCTCGTCCCTGAGCGGAAGTCTGGCGGACTACATGCTGCGGCAGAAGGCCACGAGCGCCTACCAGAACATCGACAAGCTCATCTCCAGCCTCTTTGGCGGCACGGATCAGGCGGCGCAGCCGGTGTCCGTGAGTGCCTAAGGGCGATGACGGCAGGTTCTGCACTCCCTCCCTTGGGGGGCGGTCTGGTCAACCGCCCCCCGCTTTGACTGGGCAGGCCGCACGGCATAGACTGATTCCGCCGGAGGCTTTCCCGGCAAGGGACAGGGGCGGCAGCAAGAGATGCGGGAATGAACGACGCTGAGATCGTGCGCCGCGTGCTGGCGGGGGACGTGAACGCCTATGCGCTGCTGGTGGACAGCCACGGCGCGCGGCTTTTGGGCGTCATCTCGCGGCACGTGCCGCCGGACCGGGCCGCCGAGGTGGCCCACGAGACCTTTGTGCGCGCCTTTGAGAAGCTTTGCACCTACCGGGCCGAGAGCCCTTTCGGCCACTGGCTGGTGCGCATCGCGCTGAGGCGTTGTTCCGACTACTGGCGCGAGAAGGCCCGGCGGCGCGAGACCGTGTTCAGCGCGCTCGGGCCGGAGGCCATGGACTGGATCGAGAGCATCCCGTCCGAGGCCTCTCTGGGCGGGCTGGACGCCCTGGCCGAGAAGAACGAGGCCGGGACGCTCCTGGATTGGGCCCTGGGGCAGCTGGCCCCGGACGACCGGGTGGTGCTGACCATGACCCACATGGACGGCCAGGCCCTGGCCCAGGTGGCCGAGCTCATGGGCTGGAGCGTGGCCAAGGTCAAGGTCCGCTCGTTCCGGGCCCGGCGCAAGCTGCGCGCGGTCCTGGGGCACCTGCTTGACCGATAATTCCGGTCGTTGATTTCGACCGTTGACGACAAACAGACCGGAGGGTGCGATCATGGATGATGGCAGACTCGATCAGCTGGAACAGGCGTTGTTGCAGCACGCCAGGGGCAGGAAGCCTGTGGCGGTGCCTGCGGGCTTTACGGACGGCGTCATGCGCGAGGTGCGCGCCGCAGCCGGGCGGCGCAGCGATTTCTGGAGCGTCTTCGCCCTTGCGGCCCGGCGCTTTGCCCCGGCAGGCGCTTTGGCCGCCACGGCGACCTATGGCTACGCGCAGCTGTCGGAGCGGCTCCTGAACCAGGCCCTGCTCACCCTGACCCTGCACGGCAGCGGCGGCACGTATATTCTGGCCGGGCTGCTGCCTTAGAAGGTTACGCGCATGAAATCCTGGAAGGCTTGGTTCCTTGTGGCCCTGATTTTCGTCTCCGGTGTCGTTGCCGGGGCCTTTGGCATGCGCGCCTACATGTTCCGGCATCTGCCGGAGATGCTCTCGCGCCCTGCGGAGCGTCTGGAGGACCGCATTCTGGCGCATATCGATTCCGAGGTGGGATTGAACGACACCCAACGCACGGAGCTGCGCCCCCTCATTGCCGCTGCCGTGGCCAAGGCCCATGCGGCGCACCAGGCCGTTCGCGCCGAGTTGGAGCCCACTTTTGCGCAGATGGACGACGCCATCGCCGCCAGGCTGGACCAGGGCCAGAAGGCCAAGTTCGCCGAGCTGCGCGCGCGCATGAAGGCCTTCCGCAACGCCATGCCGCCTGGTCCG
>CAZXZF010000427.1:0-2386 GCA_964645095.1 uncultured Desulfocurvus sp.
GCTGTGGAGCCCGCTGCCGGGCCAACGGCCGGAGCAGACGGCTTGTCCTGGCCGGGGCGCTTCACGGAATAGCCGCTCAGGTCATCGCCAGCCGGGGCCGCGGACGAAGCGGCAGGGGACGCGGCAGCCGGGCGCGGCTTGGCGCCGGGACGACGCACCTCGATGCCCGCGCCCTGGACCTTGGTCTCGCCGCTGTAGGCCTTGGTCACCAGGCGGTCGCCCTTGGCTGCGGACTTCTTGCGGGCGCTCTTGCCGGATTTCTTCTCGGTCCTGTTGTCAGCCTTCGCGGCTGTCTTCTTTTCGGGCTTGGCCTCCGCCACGGCGGCCTTCCTGCCCTTCTGGCCCTTCTTCTCGGCGGCCTTGGCTACCTCGTCCACCTTGGCGGACTTCCTGGCCTTGCGCTCGGGGTTGGTGCCGGGCTTGACCTCCACCCAGCCGCCAGGGGCGGCAGCGTTGGGCCTGCCCGCCTTCTTGTTGGCCTTGCGGGTCTTCTTTTCCTTGAGGGCGGCGGCCCGCTCCTCGGGTTTCATCTTGTAGACCTTGGCCTCGGCCTGTCCGGCGGCCAGAAGGCCGAGGGTCAGGACAGCCGCCAACAATCCGGTGAGAATCCTGCGCATGTTCCGCCTCCTTGAACTGGTCTGCGGCGGCCTTGGGCCGCGCTCGCTTGGTTGAGCTTACACGAGGAACACCGCCCGCGTCCAGGGGCCGAAGAGCCCCGCCCGGAGCGGTTCCCTGAAAACGGCTACTTCAGCAGTTCGTCCAGCCGCTCCTGGTCAAAGCCCACCACCCGGGCATTGTCCACGAAGACCACCGGGGTGCCGGTGATGTCCATGCTGCCGGCCTTGGCCATGTCCTCGGCCACGCTCCGGGCATACCTGGATTCGCCCAGGGCGGCCACAATGGCCGTGGCGTCCTTGCCCAGGGCCTTGAGCTCCGGGAAGCGCGCCAGGAACGCGCCCGCCACCTGCGCCCAGGCCTTCTTCAAATTCTCCGGGCTCTTGTCCTGCACCTTGGGCACGGCCAGATCGGTGTAGGCGAAGCGCACAAAGTCCAGGGCCTTCTTCGGGGCCTTGTCCGCTGCCCAGGCCATGAGCGCGCAGGCGATGTCCGCGCCGGGGTGCGAGGGCAAGGGGTAATGCGCCAGCCTGAACTCGGAGTAGCTGTCCTTCCTGTCCATCAGGTAGGCGAAGGCCTCACGGCAGTAGGGGCAGAACGGGTCGGACACGTAGACCAGCACGGGCTTGCCGGGTGCGCCCTTGAGGATGGCGTGGCCGAAGCCCTTCAAGTCCGCCGCGCGCAGCTTGTCGCGGGCGTCCTTGAGGATGCTCTTGCCTTGGCCCAGGCTGATGATGTCCGAGACGTGGAACTGGCCGTCGGCGCTGATGAACAAAAGGAACGGCTGGGACTGGCCCTCGGCGGGCACGAGGCGGCCCTTCACGGCGTAGATGTCCAGGCCGCCGAAGGTGGCGGCCTTTTCCGCCTGGTCCACCTGCACGCTGTCCGCAGTCAGGGCCGGGAAGTTGGGCCGCCCGGCCAGGCCGGCCAGGAAATTCTTGCGGAAGGCCTCGACATTGAAGGCGGAGGCGGTGGCGGAGGCGGAGCCCTCGGCCTGGGCCTGGGCCAGGGCCTGGGTCTGAACCAGCGTGAGCAGGCTCAGGGCCAGCAGAAGGGTGAGGCAAGCGCGGCGCATGGGCACTCCTTGGAGGTGTTACAGTTGGCTGGCCCAGGCGGCCAGACGGTCGCAGGCAGTGTTGATCTCGGCCTGGTCGGCGCCAAAGGACAGGCGCACGTGGCCCTCCCCGCCCGGCCCGAAGGCCCCGCCGGGGATGGTGATGACCCGCGCCTCGCGGATGAGCCGCAGGGCCAGCTCGCGGGAGTCGGCGACAGGGAATTGGGCCTTGGCCAGGACGTAGAACGCGCCGCGCGGGCGGATGTGGGAAAAGCGCCCGCCCATGGCGTCCAGGCGCGCGCAGATGAGGTTGCGGCGCAGCTCCAGCTCGGCGCGCATGGCCTGGAACACGTCCTGCGGGCCGCAGAGCGAGGCGCACGCCGCGATCTGGGCCGGGGTGGGCGCGCAGATGGCCGCAGCGTCATGGATCTTGAGCATCTGGTTCAGCAGCTCCTCCCGCGCCCAGAGAAAGCCCACGCGCCAGCCCGTCAGGGCGAAGCGCTTGGAAAAACTGAACACGCCCACCAGCAAATGCCGCAGCTCCGGCACGCGCATGAGGCTGAAGGCAGCAGCATCGTCGTAGGTCAGCGCGTCGTAGGTGTCGTCGCAGATGACGAAGAGGTTGTGCCTGAGGGCCAGTTCCGCCAGCCCCAGCAGGTCCTTTTTGGCGAACACCGCGCCCGTGGGGTTGTGCGGGCTGGACACGATGATGGCCTT
>CAZXZF010000428.1:0-2383 GCA_964645095.1 uncultured Desulfocurvus sp.
GAGCCCACCAGCGGCAACACGGGCATCGGCCTGGCGCTCATCTGCGCCATCAAGGGCCTGCGCCTGATTTTGACCATGCCCGAGAGCATGAGCCTGGAGCGCCGCAAGCTCCTGGCGGGCTACGGGGCCGAACTGGTGCTCACCCCGGCCTCGCTCGGCATGAAGGGCGCCATCGCCCGCGCCCTGGAGCTGGTGGCCGCGACGCCCAAGGCCTACATGCCCATGCAGTTCGAGAACCCGGCCAACCCTGAGGCGCACCGCGCCGCCACGGCGCTGGAGATCTGGGCGGACACGGACGGTCAGGTGGACTGCTTTGTGGCTGGCGTGGGCACGGGCGGCACCATCACCGGCGTGGGCCAGGTTCTGCGCCAGAAGAAGCCCGGCGTGCGCATCGTGGCCGTGGAGCCCTCGGACTCGCCGGTGCTCTCCGGCGGCGCGCCCGGCCCGCACAAGATCCAGGGCATCGGCGCGGGCTTTGTGCCCGGCGTCCTGGACACCAAGGTCTACGACGAGATCATCCAGGTGGGGGCCGAGGACGCCTTTGCCACGGCGCGGCGCCTCATGCGCGAGGAGGGCATCTCCTGCGGCATCTCCTCCGGGGCCAACGCCTTTGCCGCCATGCAGCTGGCGGCAAGGCCGGACATGGCGGGCAGGATGATCGTGTTCGTGGTCTGCGACACAGGCGAGCGCTACCTGTCCACCCCGCTTTTTGCCGATGCAGAGTAGGGCCTGTTTCTAAAAGCGTCTTTTGCCCCCTGGACATCGTCATGAGTCGATTTGGCGCCAGGGCTGTACCGCAGGAGTAGCATCCCTGGCCCCGAATCGTCTCTTTCCTCGCCAGGGAAACAAAATCCATCTTTTGGAAACCGGCCCCAGCTGGCATCGACCAGCCCGCGTCCAACCGCCCGCACAGGAGACCCCCGATGATCGACGAGACCCCCATCTTCGCGAACCTGGACCGCGACGCCGTGCTGGCGGAAACCGTTGCCCGGCTGTGCACGCACGAGGCCTGCGAGGCCTCCTGCCACCGCATCAGCCGCGACCAGCCCCTGCCCTCGCTGGACGCGCTGGCCGAGGTGGTCAGCCTGCTGCGCGCGGTGCTCTTCCCCGGCTTCTTCGGCCCGCCGGACGTGAGCGAGCGCACCATGCCCTTCTACGCGGGCAGCGCGCTGGACCGCGTGGTCAAGATTCTGGCCGAGCAGATCAACCGGGGCTACTGCTTCGTCTGCGCCAAGGAGAACCGCTCCCCGTGCAGCGACTGCGAGGCGCGCTCGGAGTCCGTGGCCCTGGAGTTCATCCGCAAGCTGCCCAGGGTGCGCGAGCTTCTGGCCACGGACGTGCAGGCGGCCTATGACGGCGACCCGGCGGCCAAAAGCCCGGGCGAGACCATCTTCTGCTATCCGTCCATCAAGGCGTTGACCAACCACCGCATCGCGCACCAGCTGCACCACCTGGGCGTGGACATCATCCCGCGCATCATCGGCGAGATGGCGCACTCGGACACGGGCATCGACATCCACCCCGGCGCGCACATCGGCGAGCGCTTCTTCATCGACCACGGCACAGGCACGGTCATCGGCGAGACCAGCATCATCGGCAGGAACGTGCGCCTGTACCAGGGCGTGACGCTGGGGGCCAAGAGCTTCCCCAAGGAGGATTCGAGCAGCAGGCTGGTCAAGGGCCTGGCGCGGCATCCCATAGTGGAGGATGACGTGACCATCTACGCCGGGGCCACGATCCTGGGCCGGGTGACCATCGGCCAGGGCGCGGTCATCGGCGGCAACGTCTGGGTGACCCAGGACGTGCCTGCGGGCGCGCGCATCGTGCAGGCCAGGGCCTCGGAGCAGGTGCTCATCGGCGGGGCGGGCATCTGACCGGGGTGAGAATTCTTTTTATACGCTTGTAAAAGTCCTTGTATTTCGTTTCGCCTCAGGATAATGATAGGGCAATGTTGACTTTTTTCAACGCCTGGAGCGGGCTGTGAGCGACGACTGCATCTTCTGCAAGATCATTGAGGGCAAGATCCCCTGCGCCAAGGTCTATGACCGGGGCGGGATCTTCGCCTTTCTGGACATCGCTCCGGTGAACAAGGGGCATGCGCTGGTGGTGCCGAAGGCACACCACGCCACGCTTTTCGACCTGCCGCCGGACATCGGGCGCGAGCTTCTCTCTGCGCTCAAGCTGGTGGGCCAGGCGGTGATGCAGGCCACGGGAGCTGCCGGGCTCAACGTGGGCATGAACAATTTCGAGGTGGCGGGGCAGTTGGTGCATCACGCGCACTTCCACCTCATCCCGCGCCACGAGGGCGACGGGCTGCGGCTTTGGACGCAGCACGCCTACGAATCCGGCGAAGAGATGCAGAAGCTGGCCCAGGCCGTGAAAA
>CAZXZF010000429.1:0-2381 GCA_964645095.1 uncultured Desulfocurvus sp.
CGGCCAGCAGACCCTGCCGGAGATCAAGAAGATCGACCCGGACATCGAGGTCATCATCCTCACCGGCCACGCCTCGGTGGACATCGCCGCCGAGATGATGACCCACGGCGGCTCGGACTACCTGCTCAAGCCCTACCCCATGGACGAGCTGCTCGGCATCATCCACATCGCCTATGACCGCCGCAAGACGGCAAAAGGGCTCTAGGCCTGCGCATGCGCATCATCCGCGTCCGCCACAAGGGCCAGGCCTTCTACGCCGCCATCACCAGCCCGGAGAGCGTGCGCCCGCTGAACCGCGAGGCCGGCCAGCCCGAGGAGATCCCCCTGGCCGAGCTGGAGCTGTTGTCCCTGGTCCGGCCGAGCAAGATCGTCTGCGTGGGCCTGAACTACCTGGACCACGCCCGCGAGATGGACCTGGCCGTGCCCACGGAGCCCGTCATCTTCCTCAAGCCGCCCTCCGCGGTCATCGGCGCGGGCGACGCCATCGTGCTGCCCGCCCAATCCGAGCAGGTGGACTACGAGGCCGAGCTGGCCCTGGTCCTGGGCCGCACCGCGCGCTTCGTGAGCGAGGACGACGCCGCCCGGCACATCTTCGGCTACACCTGCGCCAACGACGTCACCGCCCGCGACCTGCAAAAAAAGGACGGCCAGTGGACGCGCTCCAAGGGCTTCGACACCTTCTGCCCGGTGGGGCCGTGGATCGAGACCGACCCCGGCGACCTGCAGGACATGGCCCTGCGCACCGTGGTCAACGGCGAAGTGCGCCAGGAGGGCAACACGGCCAACATGATCTTCCCGCCGCACCTGCTCGTGAGCTACCTCTCGCACATCATGACCCTGCTCCCCGGCGACGTGATCCTGACCGGCACCCCGGCGGGCGTCGGCCCCATCAAGGCCGGGGACGAGGTCAGCGTGGAGATCGACCGCGTGGGCTTCTTGCTCAATCCGGTCATCAGCGAAAGGCCCGGCGAGCCCACGGCCATGCAGTAGCCTCCGGTCAAGAAGCGGCCTTTGGCGGGTCCACTTTCCGCTTGCCAAACGCCCCCATCCGACGTAAAAGCACACGTTTCACAAATCACACGCCCTGGCCACATACTGGGTGCCCCGGATGTTCCGGGGAATGGCCAAGCGCCAGGGCGGAGGAAAAACCCAGGAGGACTCATGGCTTACGTTACTATGAAGCAGATGCTGGAAACCGGCGTCCACTTCGGTCACCAGACCCGCCGCTGGAATCCCAAGATGCGCACCTTTATTTTCGGCGCGCGCAACGGAATCCACATCATCGACCTGCAGCAGACCGTGAAGCTGTTCCAGAAGGCCCACGACTTCATCGTCGACACCGTGGCCACCGGCGGCAAGGTCCTGTTCATCGGCACCAAGCGCCAGGCCCAGGAGGCCATCAAGGCCGAGGTCGAGCGCTGCGGCATGCACGCCGTGACCCAGCGCTGGATGGGCGGCACGCTGACCAACTTCCAGACCATCAAGAAGAGCATCGAGCGCCTGAAGAGCCTGGAATCCATGTTCGCCGACGGCACCATCAACAAGTTCCCCAAGAAGGAAATCGTCCAGATGGGCCGCGAAGTGGTCAAGCTGAACGACGCGCTGGGCGGCATCAAGGACCTGAACGAGGCCCCCCGCGCCGCCTTCATCATCGACCCCAACCGCGAGCACATCGCGGTCAAGGAATGCCGCAAGCTCGGCATCCCGGTCGTGGCCGTGGTGGACACCAACTGCGACCCGGACCTCATCGACTTCGTCATCCCCGGCAACGATGACGCCATCCGCGCCATCAAGCTGTTCGCCACGCACATCGCCGACGCCTGCATCGAGGGCGCCGCGGTCATGAAGGAAAACGCTCCCGGCGGCGCCAAGAACGCACCCGGCAAGGACGACGCCCCCGAGGCCGCCGAGAAGGCCGCCGAAGGCGGAGAGGAGTAAGCCATGGCTGAGATCAGCGCCAATGCGGTGAAAATCCTGCGCGAAAAAACCGGCGTGGGCATGATGGATTGCAAGAAGGCCCTTGTGGAGTGCGGCGGCAACGAAGAGAAGGCCATCGCCTACCTGCGCGAAAAGGGCCTGTCCAAGGCCGCCAAGAAGGCCGGCCGCGCCACCAGCCAGGGCCTCATCGGCTCCTACATCCACAACAACGGCAAGATCGGCGTCATGGTCGAGCTGAAGTGCGAGACCGACTTCGTGGCCAAGAGCGACAAGTTCAAGGAGTTTGCCAAGGACCTGGCCATGCAGATCGCCGCAGCCAGCCCGGTGTGCGTCACCCCGGACCAGGTGCCTGCGGACCTTTTGGCCAAGGAGCGCGAGATCTTCAAGCACCAGGCCATGCAGGAAGGCAAGCCCGAAGCCATCGCCGAGAAGATCGTCGACGG
>CAZXZF010000430.1:0-2373 GCA_964645095.1 uncultured Desulfocurvus sp.
AGGTGTGCGCGCGCTTGAGTTCCGCGCGCCAGACGGTTTTGAGGTCAACGGCCAGGGCCGGGGAGGCCGTGAGCGCCCGGAAGCGCCCGGCCAGGTCGCGCGGGGCGCGGAAGGTGATCTCCTGCGTCAACTCGGCCGGGAACAGGTCCAGGGCCGGGGTGGCGTCGGACAAAAGCAGCCCGCCCCAGGCCCAGGTGTCGAATACCCGCTGGGTGAGCCCGCGCGGCAGCAGCGGGTTGGTGAGGTTCAGGCTCGCGCCCGCGCTGGCCGCGATATCCGGCAGGGCCGTGTAGTAGTCCACAAAGCCGCGCAGGTCCGTCAGCTCCGGCAACAGCTCCCGCCAGTCCGCGTCCCCGAACACCGTCACCCGGCCCAGGTCCTCATGGGCGCGCCTGAGGCACAGCGTGCGCCAGGCCCGGCCCGTCTCCTCGGCGCAAAAGCCCGCGCGGCGCACCTCCGCGCCCGGCCAGAGCCTGTCGATTTTCAGCCGCTTGAGCCACCAGTCGAAGCCGGGCCGCTGCCCCTGGTCCAGCATGGCCTGGGCCTCGGTCCAGGCGTCGTCTCCGGTTGCGGCCGGAAGGGAGCAGCCCGCGAAGAAGCCCTCCTTGCCCGGAAAGGCGCTGCGGCCCACGAACACCAGCCGTTCGGCCAGCTCGGCCCAGACCGGGGCGGGCAGGCGCGGGGCGCTTTCGAGGTCGCGCGCGCGCGCGGCCAGGGGCAGATATGCGGCCTGGGTGGCGCCCATATCCTTGAGCGCGTCCGCAGCCCAGGCATCGGTGACGAACAGCGGCAGGGTGGTCCAGAACCGGGACTTGAGGCCGCTCAGCTGATGCAGGGGCGTGTCCACGCACCAGACCGCCACCCGCGCTCCGGCGGCCTCAAGCAGGTGATAGGCCTCGCCCAGCGGGTCCAGTCCGCTGAAGTTGACGCTCAGGAAGAGCTGCGGGCATTCACCGGCGGCCAGCCAGGCGCGGAAGTCCTCCATGCCGGAAGCTCCGGTCAAGCGCACGGTGAAGCCCAGGGCCTCCAGGGCCTCGCGCAGCTCGATGCGCAGGAGATCGCCCTCGCCGCCGGGTAGCCAGGCCAGGCGCTGGCGCGGGCCAGAAGCAGGGCCAGAAGCAGGAGAAGAAATGCTGGCCAAGAGCGCCATCTGCACGCGGGCCAGGAGCGGCCCCCAGAAGCTTGGGAACAGGCGCTGGCCGGGCGTGTACAGGATGAGCCGCGCGCCGCTCCGGGCCAGGGCCGCGAGGTCTTCCGGGGCGGCCTCGGCAAACCCGGCGGGGATGCGGCCGCGCCAATCAGGACCGAGCTGCGCCGCCAGTTCCGGGCATTCCATGAAACGCGCATTGCGGACATCGGCAAACAGCTCGGGCAAGCGTTCCGGCTCCGGCCCCAGGCCCAGGAGCAGCGCGTCCGGCCCGGAGCCGCACAGGGTGCGGAAGTCACCAGGCCCGGCGGGCAGGGATTTTGTCAGGCCGAGTTCATCCACGACGCTGGGCCTGCGGGGGCGGGTCCTGTCGGGGCTGGCGTGGGCCGGGCCGGGCGATTTGGGCCGTGCGGGCATGGGGCTCCTTGGCAATGGGGCCGGTTTGGGCTAGGTGTCGGTCAGCAGGAACCCCATGAAACAATATCGCGACCATTATTTCAAGCGCGCCAAGGCGGAAAATTACCCTGCGCGCAGCGTGTACAAGCTGAAAGAGCTGGACGTCAAATTCTCGCTCCTGAAATCCGGCCTGAAGGTGCTGGACCTGGGCGCCGCGCCGGGCTCGTGGTCGCTCTTCGCGGCCCAGAAGGTCGGGCCCACGGGCCGCGTGCTGGCCCTGGACATCCAGACCACGGAGCAGGAGTTCCCGGAGAACGTGCATTTCCTGGTGCACGACGCCTTTGAGGATTCCCCGGAGCTTTGGGCCGTCATGGAGCCGCTCCTGCCCTTTGACCTCGTGATGAGTGACATGGCACCGCGCACCACGGGCGTCAAGTTCACGGACCAGGCCCGGTCGCTGGAGCTCTGCGAGCGCGCCCGGGACGTGGCCCTGCGCCGCCTCAGGCCCGGCGGGAACTTCGTGGCCAAGATCTTCGAAGGCCCGGACGCCAAAGGCTTCCAGGAGTCGCTCAAACCGTACTTCGAGAAGGTGCGCGGCTTCAAGCCCAAAAGCTCGCGCTCCGAGAGCAAGGAAACCTTCATCCTTGGACTCGGCTTTCGGGGACTCGGCTTTCAGGGACTTGGCTTTCGGGACGATCTCGGCTAGCATTCCCTGTTTACCGGGCCACGCGCCCGGACCAAGAATTTTTCTGGAGGAAGAATGTCAGGACACAGTAAATGGGCCACCATCAGGCGCGCCAAGGAAAAAACCGACGCCAAGAAGGGCAAGG
>CAZXZF010000431.1:0-2355 GCA_964645095.1 uncultured Desulfocurvus sp.
TATATGTACTGCATCAGATTCATCTGCATGATCATGGACGAGGACTTGAGCACGGATTGGTAGGCCGTCTGCTGCTGCGTGAGCTTGGTCATCAGCTCGCCGATGTCGATGTCCTCTTCAGCGCTGATGCGCTCGTTCTCGTTCAGCGTCAGGTTGCTCAAAATGTTCGCGGTGATGTTCAGCCTGTTTTCACGGCCGCCCACGCTGGCCACGCTGGTCAGCACCTGCTGCTGCGCTGCGCGCAGACTCTCCAGGCACTGCTGCACGCCGGACTGGGTGTTGGTTTCGAGGAAGGCCACCAGGTTGCCCATGGTCTCGAACAGATTCTTGGATACGATGCCGCCGTTGCTGCCGGTGAAGTTCGAGGAGTTGACGCTGAACACGGCCGCGGAGTTGCTGCTGGTGAGCGCCAGCCGCGCCCCGCCATTGCTCGCCACCAGGTCCGGGTCCTGGTAGATGCCGCCGAAGATGTTCTTGCCCACGTCGTTGATCTGCACCGTCTCGCTGACGTTCACCTGCAGGGTGATGCCGGCGGTGCGCGGACTCACCAGGAACTGCGAGCCGGGCTGCAGCAGGTTGGAGCCGTTGGAGGACAAGGTCAGCACCCCGCCCCCGGCCACGTTCAGCATGGCCGAGTTGGAGGTGATGTCCGCGGCCACGGTGTTGCCCGTGACCCAGGACAGGCCGTTGTCCAGGCTGTACGAATAGTCGATGGCCTGGCCCATGGTCACGGCGCTGGTGTTGTCGATGCGCACCAGCGTGTTGCCGGGAAAGGCGCCGGAGGCCTGGGCCGAGAGGAGCTGCGTGCCCGTGCCCATGGAGCTGACCTTGATGGCGTCCGCGTCGTCGCCCTGGTACACGGCCGAAGGCCGGAGCCAGAGCCAGGATCCGCTGGCGTCCGCGGGATCGGTGCTGCTGTTGGCCTTGACCTGGGTGCTGTGGTCGAAGGTGACCGAGGCGCCGCTCTGCGGCAGGGTCAGCAGCACGTGCCCATTGGCGTCCACGCTCACGCTGCCGTCGTTCAGGAAGGTCCGGCCGCCGTCGATGCTGTAGCGCACGCTGCTGGCGCTCATGTTGATCAGGCTGCCCGGCGTGGCCACGCCCGTAGGGTCGGTGAACTGCACGAGGGTGGTCTGCTGCGAGAAGCCGTCGATCTGGAAGCTGTTGTTTGTGGTCAGCGTGGGATCGTTGGTGGTCATCCACAGCACTTCGCGGAAGGCGTCCTCGTCGGTCTTGTGCCCGGCGTAGATGCCCTTGTCCTCGTAGCGCGTGTTGGCCAGCTCCAGCAGCTGGTCGAAGAGCTGGCGCGCCTCGTAGCTGATCTGCTGGCGGTTGTCGGCCGACATGGTGCCGGTTGCGCCCTGCTCGGCCAGCTCCTTGGCGCGGGTGATGATGGTCGAGACCTGCATCAGGGTCGAGTCCGAGGTGCCGAGCCAGCCCTTGGCCGTGTCCAGGTTCGTCTTGTACTGCTCGAAGGCCTCCAGTGTGTCGCGGTGGTCCAAGATGCGGGCCATTGCCGTGGGGTCGTCCGAAGGCTTGTTGACGCGCTTCTGCGTCTGGGCCTGCAGGTTCGACTCAATCAGGCTGCTGAGCGTCATGTTCATGCCGTTCAGATACTGCGAGTACATCTGGTTCTGGGAGACGCGGAACATGTTGTGCCTCCTGGCCTAGGACTTGAGCGACAGCAGGGTTTGCATCATCTGGTCCGCCGTGGTGATGAGCTTTGCCGCAGCCGTGTAGGCATGCTGGTACTTGATGAGGTTGGCCATCTCCTCGTCCAGGTTGACGCCGGAAATGGACTGCTGGCGGTCGTTCAGGTCGCTCGCCAGGGTCTTCTTGTACTCATAGTTGAACTTCACCGTGGCGGTGTCCGCGCCGACGGTGGCCACTAGGCTGTCGTAGTACTTGGACACGCTCTGGCTCACGGTGCCCGAGCGCACGGTGCTGATGTCCACCTTGGTGCTGCGCAGGTCGGCGATGGCCGTGGCCGTGGTCGTGTCGCCCTGGTTGGCCTCGCCCGCGCCGTTGACGTGCCCGGTGCAAAGGTTGGCGTTGTCGGTGGTGATCTTGGTGTTCACCTCGATGTCGCTGCAGTCGGAGCCGGTGAAAAAGGTGTTCATGCCCAGGGCCGCCACCAGGCCCGTGGTGTCCGTGCCAAAGGCGAAGCTGTAGCCGTCCTTGGCCGAGATGGACAGCTTGTGGTTCACCACCGAGGCCGTGAGGTAGGTGCCGAAGGTGTCGTTGAAGGCGTCGCGCACGTCGGTGATGGTCGCGGTGGCCGGGTTGAAGTTCTGCTGGCCCGCCAGGGCGCTGTCAAAGTCGAGCGCCGCGCCGGAAATGAGCAGCCCGGTGCTG
>CAZXZF010000432.1:0-2342 GCA_964645095.1 uncultured Desulfocurvus sp.
GTGCGCAAGCGCCCGGCCATGTACATCGGCTCCACCGATGTGCGCGGGCTGCACCACCTGGTCTACGAGGTGGTGGACAACTCCATCGACGAGGCCATGGCCGGCCACTGCACCCGGGTGCGCGTGACCCTGCACATGGACAACTCCGTCACCGTGTCCGACAACGGCCGCGGCATCCCGGTGGACATGCACCCCAAGGAGAAGAAGACGGCGCTAGAGGTCGTCATGACCATCCTGCATGCGGGCGGAAAGTTCGACAACAACGCCTACAAGGTCTCCGGCGGCCTGCACGGCGTGGGCGTCAGCGTGGTCAACGCGCTGTCCGAGAGCCTCACGGCCACGGTCAAGCGCGCCGGGCGGTCCTACCGTCAGAGCTACGTGCGCGGCGTGCCCACGGGCCCGGTGGAGGACATTGGCGAGGCCGTGGGCAATGGCACCAAGATCCGCTTCACGGCCGACGAGGAGATCTTCGAGACCAACCAGTACGAATACGCCGTGCTGAAGAAGCGCCTCCAGGAGCTGGCCTACCTGAACCGGGGCCTGGAGATCGAGTTCACCGACGAGCGCACCGGCACCAAGGACCTCTTCAAGTTCGAGGGCGGCATCCGCTCCTTTGTGGAGGACTTGAACCAGGGCCAGTCGGCGGTGCACGACCTGATCTACGGCATCGGCGATTCCGACTCCGGCGATTCCGGCACCGTGGTCACCGAGATAGCCGTGCAGTACAACAACGGCTACAAGGAAAACGTCCAGAGCTTTGCCAACAACATCCGCACCGTCGAAGGCGGCACGCACCTGGCGGGCTTCAAGACCGCGCTCACCCGGGCGCTGAACACCTACATCCAGAAGTCCGACCTCTCGAAAAAGCTCAAGGAAAAGCTCTCCGGCGAGGACGTGCGCGAGGGCCTGACCGCGGTGGTCAGCGTGAAGCTGCCCAATCCCCAGTTCGAGGGCCAGACCAAGACCAAGCTCGGCAACTCCGAGGTGGCGGGCCTGGTGGCCACGCTGGTGTACGAGAAGCTGACCATGTTCCTTGAGGAGAACCCCAAGGAGGCCAAGAACATCATCGAGAAGGTGGTGGACGCGGCGCGCGCGCGCGAGGCCGCCCGCAAGGCGCGCGATCTGGTGCGCCGCAAGGGCGCCCTGTCCGACAACGCCCTGCCCGGCAAGCTGGCCGACTGCCAGAGCAAGGACCCGGCAGAGAGCGAAATCTTCATCGTCGAGGGCGACTCCGCAGGCGGTTCGGCCAAACAGGGCCGAAACCCGCGCATCCAGGCCATCCTGCCCCTGCGCGGCAAGATCCTGAACGTGGAAAAAACCCGCTACGACAAGATGCTCGGCAACAAGGAAATCCGCGCGCTCATCACGGCCATGGGCGTGGGCGTGCCCGGCAGCGGCGCGGACGACGACCAGGGCCCGGACTGGAACCGCCTGCGTTACCACAAGATCGTCATCATGACCGACGCCGACGTGGACGGCAGTCACATCCGCACGCTGCTGCTGACCTTCTTCTTCCGCCAGTACCGGGAGCTGCTCGACCGCGGCAACATCTACATCGCCCAGCCGCCGCTGTTCCGCGCGCACAAGGGCAAGTTCGAAAAGTACATCAAGGACGAAAAGGAGCTGCACGCCTTCCTGCTCTCCCAGGCCGAGAAGGCGCTCACCGCGCGCACCAGCGGCGGCGACCCCGCCTCAAATAACGGTGCCCCGCGCGAGTTCACCGGCAAGGACCTGCGCAAGCTCCTCGACGCCATCCGCCAGCTCAAGGACCGCGTGCGCGAGGCCCTGCACATGGGCATCGAGGAGGCGCTGTTCATGGCCATGGTGCAGACCGCGCTGGTGCAGCCCCAGGACTTCACCGCTGCGGCCCTGGCCCAGATCGCCGTGGATACGCCGCTGCTCGACGAGGACGGCCAGCCCGTGGAGAGCTCGCTGCAGCCCATGCTGGACGCCGCCGCCAAGAGCCTGGAGGAGCTGGTGGGACCGGCCCTGAGCGCCGGGTTCAAGGCCGTGCTGGACGTGGAGGAGGACGAGAGCGAACGCCGCATCTTCGTGGTCTTCACCAGCGCCAACGGACACCGCACGCGCCTGGCCGTGGACTTCTTCGCCTCCAAGACCTACCGCAAGGCCCAGGAGCTGTATCTGCACCTCATCACCGACTGCGGCGGCGAGGGCTTCACCCTGGTGCGCGCCGATGGCACGGAGCTGCGCGTGAGCGGGTTCTTCAGCCTGCTTTCCACCGTGCTCGACGAGTCGCATCGCGGGTACACGGTGCAGCGCTACAAAGGCCTGGGCGAAATGAACCCGGAACAGCTGTGGCAGACCACAATGGACCCGGAAAA
>CAZXZF010000433.1:0-2336 GCA_964645095.1 uncultured Desulfocurvus sp.
GCAGCTTGGCAGCCTGCCCGATTTTATAGGTTTTTCCCTTTGCGCCTGTGTCCATTCTTAAAGCTATAGCAGAGGTTTTTCACGGGGGGAAGGGGGGGTGCATATCGCCTGGCCGGGCACCGCCGCAGGCCCTGCCGAGTCCAGGACCGGCGGCGCGCCGACGCCCGCAATCCGGCTGCGTTCAGGCTGCGGACGCTACTGGCCCGGATGTTCAGGCTCGATGGGCTCGGCGTCCTCGTCGTGCGGACGCACGTCTTCGAAATGCTTGCGCACCTCGGCCAGGCCGTTGCGATAGGCCTCGGCATCGCCGTAGGGGAAGAAATGGCGGTAGCGGCTGTGCACGGGCTTGATGGACCGGGCGTGGCGGATGGGGCACCAGTACTGCTCGGTGCGCGCCGCCACCTCGCGGACATAGCCCATGACGCCGTTGAAATACGCGCAGTACGTGCAGTTCAGCTTCTCGATGATGTTGAGATAGGGCAGGGAATGGCGGTCAAAGACGATGTATTCGCGCCGCTTGACGAAGGGGATGCCGTAGACCGGGAAACACAGAAGCTGGAACAGGCCGATGGCAGCGTCCAGGATCAACATGGGGATGAGCGCCGACCAGACCAGCGGGATGGTCAGGATGATCCAGAAGCCCGAGTCGTAGACGTAGTTGAACCACCGGCGGACGAGCAGCTTCTGCCGCTTCTTGACCTCGGCGCTAAAGCGCACCTTCTTGTCCTGGATGGTGTAGCGCAGCCTGGGCTCAATGGTGCGCAGCTCCTCCACCAGCTCCTTTTCCAGGGCCTCTATCTTGTCGAGTAATTCGTTGACCCTGCTCATGCCGCGCCTCGTTTGCGTTGGTGGCCGTTGTTCATGCTCGTAGCGGCACCGGGACGCGGGGCGGCCTGCGCTCATGCTGCGGAGGGTAACAGGGGGCGGGGGCGGGGGGAAGGCAAATGAGGCAAAAGAGCCCTCTCAGGCTCCCCTGCTCATTTCCCTCAAATCGGATGATGTGCGCGTGGCGCGCTCAATCCTGCCCCGCTACAAAAACACCTTGTAGCTCACCTTCAGCGCCGCGCCGAGGCGCTTGGCCATCTCCCTGCCGATGGGCCGCTTGCCGTGCTCCATCTCCGAGACGTGGCGCTGCGGGATGCCCACCAGCTGGGCCAACTGCGCCTGGGTCAGGCCTTCCTTCACGCGCCCGCCGCGCAGGCACAGCCCCGGCAGCTCCCCATCGTCCAGAATCCCGACGGCCTCGCGCCAGGGCACGGCCGAGGTCTCCTCCGTGATGAACGGGGCCACCGCCCGGCGCACAGCCTCCGCCTGGGACGCGGGCACAAGGAAGCGCAATTCCACAGACTCAGTAGGGCGCGCCTTCGTGCGTTCCAACATATGTCACCTCAATGACCTTGATCTTGCCCCGGACTTCCAGCCACACGGCAACATAGGTCGGTTTTCCTTTCTTCAAATGGCAATGATGCCTGCCGTCGCCAAGCTTGCCGTAATTGCTCCAGTTTCCGCGCACCGGGCCGCTCAGTTCCAGCTCACGCTCCAGCAAAACAAGCGCGCAGACAATGGGCTTGGGGAGCCGCGGCAGCGCCTTGGCCACTTTCTTCGAGTTCTCCACCAGCCACGTCATACATGGGATATATACCTGATTCTAGTATACGTCAACTCCGCAACAAGAGCCAAAGGGGACAACAAAAGGGGAGCCCAGCCGGACTCCCCTTCTCTCCCCCTCTCCGGGGTTTCATCCTGATTTCGCTTAAATCCTGACCGGCAGCTTCTGCGGCAAACCGCTGAGCACCTTGCCGTGCTCCTTGTCCACTTCCTTGTCCACCAGGGTGCGCTCATTGTGGCGGTACGTCAGGCGGAAGGTCAGGTTGCGCTCGGCGGTGGCGGAATCGCTGGCCTCCGGCGCGTACACGGCCACCAGGGCCAGGCTCTCCAGCTGCTTGGGCCGGAGGTCGCGGATGGCCGCCTCGACCTCGCTTGATTTCAGCGTGGCCGGGCAGATCACGGTGACGTCGCGGCGCACGGGCGGGAACTTCGGCAGGCTGCGGAACACGGGCGTGAGAGCGCGCGACAGCTCACGCAGCAGGTCCGCGTCCAGGTCCGCCAGCCAGATGTCCTTTCTCGCGTGGTAGGCGTCCGCGATCTTCGGCTGCACACGGCCGATGCGGCCAATGAGCTTGCCCCCATCCTTGCAGGGGACTTCCACGCGCACGCAGGGCTCCAGGTACGGGTGGCCGGGCTCCAGCACAAAGCTGGCCGGGTTCTTCTGGTCCGCCAGGCGGTAGTGCCCCAGCAGGTTCTCCACCAGCCCCTTGACGTCCAGGTAGTCGGCC
>CAZXZF010000434.1:0-2330 GCA_964645095.1 uncultured Desulfocurvus sp.
CGGGCTCTGCGGGGCCTCGCGGCCCGGCCATTTCCGGGGCGTGTGCACCGTGGTGACGAAACTATTCGGCCTGGTGCGGCCCCATTGGGCCGTGTTCGGCCAGAAGGACTGGCAGCAGCTGGCCATTCTCCGGCGCATGGCGCGCGACCTGGAGCTGGGCGTGGAGATCGTCGGGCGGCCCATCTTCCGCGAGCCCGACGGCCTGGCCATGAGCTCGCGCAATGTCTACCTGACGGCTGAGGAACGCCAAGCGGCCCCGGCCATCCGCCAGGGGCTTTTGCTGGTGCAGGAGGCCGTGCGCCGAGGTGAGCTTGACGTTGCCCGGCTGGGCCTTATGTTCCGTGCGCACCTGGCCGAAAAGCTCTCCGGGGCGCGGCTCGACTACGCCGACCTCGTGCACCCGGAGGCGCTGGGCCCCAAAGTCTGCGTGGACGGGCCCACGCTCTTCGCCGTGGCCGTGTTCCTGAGCCGCGTGCGCCTTATAGACAACATCCTTTTGGAGGTATAAAAGCTCTTGCCCAGACGGACTTTTTTGAGCGCCAAGATCCACGGCGCCACCCTCACCTCGGTGAACCTGGACTACGAGGGCAGCATTTCCGTGGACACGGCCTTGCTTGAAGCGGTGGGAATACTTCCGTACGAGCGCATCGACGTCTACAACCTGGTCAACGGGGAGCGGCTGACCACCTACGCCATCCCAGGGGAGCCCGGCGAGATCTGCCTGAACGGCGCAGCAGCCCACAAGGGGGCGGTCGGGCAGAGGGTTATATTAGCGACATACCTGGAGCTTGAGCCCGGCGAGATCGCCGGACACAAGCCCAGGGTGATTCGTGTGGATGCCGCCAACAGGCCCGAGGCGGCACACTGATTCAAATCTTACCTGATATACTGGAGGACTTTGCATGATTTCACCGAAAAGCCGTTACATGTTCACGTCCGAGTCCGTCACCGAGGGACACCCGGACAAGGTCGCTGACGCCATCTCCGACGCCGTGCTCGACGCCCTCATCGGCCCGGACCCCGACTCGCGCGTGGCCTGTGAAACCCTGGTCACCACCGGCATGGCCTTCATCGCCGGCGAGATCACCACCAAGGCCTACGCCGACCTGCCGACCATCGTGCGCGAGACCGTGAAGGAAATCGGCTACAACAGCTCCGAGATGGGCTACGACTACGCCACCTGCGCGGTCATGTCCTCCATCGACAAGCAGAGCGCCGACATCGCCCAGGGCGTGGACCGCGTGAAGCCCGAGGACCAGGGCGCCGGCGACCAGGGCATGATGTTCGGCTTCGCCAGCAACGAAACCCCCACGCTGATGCCCGCGCCCATCTACTACGCGCACCAGCTTTCCCAGCGCCTGACCTATGTGCGCAAGCAGGGCATCCTGAAATTCCTGCGCCCCGACGGCAAGACCCAGGTGGCCGTGGAGTACGAGAAGGGCAAGCCCGTGCGCATCGACAACGTGGTCTGCTCCGCCCAGCACGACGAGAGCATCGCCCACGCCGATCTGGTCGAGGCCATCAAGAAAGAGGTCATCTTCCACACGCTGCCCCAGCACCTCATCGACGACAAGCTCAAGATCTACGTGAACCCCACCGGGCGCTTCGTCATCGGCGGCCCCGTGGGCGACTGCGGCCTCACCGGCCGCAAGATCATCCAGGACACCTACGGCGGCGCGGGAGCCCACGGCGGCGGCGCGTTCTCCGGCAAGGACCCCTCCAAGGTGGACCGCTCCGGCGCGTACATGGCGCGCTATGTGGCCAAGAACATCGTGGCCGCGGGCCTGGGCGACATCGCCGAGGTCCAGATCGCCTACGCCATCGGCGTGGCCGAGCCCGTGTCCGTGGTCTGCACCACCCACGGCACCGGCCAGGTGGAGGACGACGTGCTGACCCGCGCCGTGCGCGAGGTGTTCGACCTGCGCCCGTACTTCATCCTGAAGCGCCTGAACCTGCGCCGCCCCATCTATCGCCTGACCACCAACTACGGCCACTTCGGCCGCGAGCTGCCGGAGTTCACCTGGGAGGCGACCGACGCCGCGAGCGACCTCAAGACGGCCTGCAAGGTCTAGCCCTTCATTCAGCCTGAAACGCCGACGGGGCGGGGAGTTGCAAGCTCCTCGCCCCGTTTTTCGTGAGAACATGCTCCGCAGGCCGGGGCAAAAGACTATTAAGACACCTACGCGGTTCGGTTGCCTTCTTGATTCTGGCAGGGCGGTTGAGCGCCAGCTTCGCTACAGCAATACATCCTTGAGCACACGATACGCCGTGCGCATGACCCTACCCCGCCAAGTATACCACCCGTAAGTTTGGGCTCTGGCCGGCCTGGT
>CAZXZF010000435.1:0-2295 GCA_964645095.1 uncultured Desulfocurvus sp.
TGATCATCCGCGGCGGCGAGAACGTCTATCCGCGCGAGATCGAGGAGTTCCTCTACCGCATGGAGGGCATCCTCGACGTGCAGGTGGCGGGCGTGCCCAGCCGCAAGTACGGCGAAGAGGTCGGGGCCTTCATCATCCTCAAGCCCGACGTGCAAATGGAGCCCGAGGACGTGCAGGACTTCTGCCGGGGCCAGATCTCGCGCTACAAAATCCCAAAGTACATCGCCTTTGTCGAATCCTACCCCATGACCGCCAGCGGCAAGATCCAGAAGTACAAGCTGCGCGAGCTGGCCGCGGAGCTCTTCCCCCAGGCCATGCAGGAAGCCCCCAAGGCTTAAAGGAGAACGTACGATGCAACAGGCTTACAAGGACATCGCCCCGCGCCTGCGCGGCCTGCGCGACGCGCTCGACCTGACCGTGGAGGAGCTGGCCGAGAAGTCCGGCGTGGACGCGGCCCTTGTCCGCAGCTACGAATCCGGCAGCGTGGAGATCCCCGTGGGCTTCCTCATGAAGGTCGCCCAGGCCTGCCACGTGGACCTGACCGTGCTCATCAGCGGCATCGAGCCGCACCTCAAGGGCTACTCCCTGGTGCGCCAGGGCGAAGGGCTCTGCGTCGAGCGCCGCAAGGACTACGACTACAAGTCCCTGGCCTACCGCTTCTCAGGCCGCAAGATGGAGCCCTTCCTCATCACCGTGCCGCCCAAGGCCGTGGAGGAAATGACCCAGGTGTCGCACTCCGGCCAGGAGTTCATCCATGTCCTGGAGGGCCGCCTGGAGCTGCGCCTGGGCGACGAGGCCCTGGCGCTCTCACCCGGCGACAGCCTGTACTTCGACTCCCAGACCCCGCACGCCCTGCGCGGCCTGGACGAAAGGCAGGCCGTGTTCCTGGACGTGATCCTCTAACGCCCCCTGGGAGCATCAAGACATGGAAAAATTGCGCGTGAACCGCTACCGCGACTTCAAGGCGGCCTACAAGAACGATGTGCCCGAAGGCTACAACTTCGTCTTCGACTTCCTCGAACCCAAGGCCGCGGCCAGCCCCGCAGCCACGGCCCTGATCCATGTGGACGACGTGGGCACCCGGCGCGAGTACTCCTTTGAGTTCTTCCGCGAGGAGTCGGCCAGGCTCGCAGGCGCGCTCAGCGCAAACGGCGTCACCAAGGGCGACCGGGTCATGCTCGTGCTCTACCGCCGCGTGGAATACTGGGTGTCCATGCTGGCGCTCTCCCGCCTGGGCGCGCTGCCCATCCCCTCGCCCTCGCTTCTGACCCCGCACGACATCGAGTTCCGGGCCAACTTCGCGCACGTCTCCTGCGTCATCTGCGAGGACTCCATCACCGCGCGCATGGAGGCCGCACGAAGCAAGTGCCCGGATCTCCGCCTCATGGTGCAGGTGGGCAAGAGCCCGGTTCCGGCGGCCTGGGTGGACTATGAGACGCTGAAAGCCACTGGCGCGGCCGAATTCCCGCGCCAGGCCGACTCGCCCGGCGGCGACGACCCCATGGTCATCTTCTTCTCCTCCGGCACCACGGGCATGCCCAAGATGGTGCTGCACACGCACACCTACCCCCTGGGGCACAAGGCCACGGGCGCCTACTGGCACGACCTGGAGCCCGGCGACATCCACCTGACCCTGTCCGACACCGGCTGGGCCAAGAGCGTCTGGGGCAAGTTCTACGGCCAGTGGCTGGCCGGGGCCGTGATCTTCGTCTGGGACTTTAGGGGCAAGTTCGAGCCGCGCGAGCTCCTGCGCATGCTCTCGGTGCACAAGATCACGACCTTCTGCGCGCCGCCCACGGTGTACCGCTTCCTGGTGCGCGAGGACCTGCGCGAGTTCGACCTCTCATCCTTGCGCCACTGCACCACCGCGGGCGAGCTCCTGAACGACTCCGTGTTCGCCGACTGGCAAAAAGCGCTCGGCCTGCCCATCTTCGAGGGCTACGGCCAGACCGAAACCACGCTCCAGGTGGCCACCCTGCCCTTCATGAAGCCCAAGCCCGGGTCCATCGGCCGGGCCATGCCCGACTGGGACATCGTGCTGCTGAATGCCGAGGACCAGCCCTGCAACCCCGGCGAAGAGGGCGAGATCTGCATCCGTCTGAAGAGCGAGCGCTCCACCGCCGGCATCCCCGGCCTGTTCTCCGGCTATCTGGACGAGCCGGAGCGCACGGACAAGGTGGTCTACGGCGGCTTCTACCACACCGGGGACAAGGCCTGGGTGGACGAGGACGGCTACTTCTGGTTCCTGGGCCGCACCGACGACCTCATCAAGAGCTCCGGCTACCGCATCGGGCC
>CAZXZF010000436.1:0-2276 GCA_964645095.1 uncultured Desulfocurvus sp.
ATGACCCGGCGCAACCGGGCCGAGAACGTGCCCGAGGAGGAGCTGCAGAAGCTCGTGTTCGTGCCCTACGCCAACCCCTTCCGGGTGTACGAGCTGTGGCGCGACGTGCAGGCCTTCACCAAGGTCTTCCACCAGGGCGCGGTGGGCTACTGCTTCAACTCCAGCGGCTTCTGGAAGGCGTCCGATGTGGACCTGCGGGCCATCCCGCTCAAGACTTCGCTGACGCTCCAGACCGCGCTTCTGCTGGACAAGCTGACCTGGGAAAAGCTGGACCTCTTGCCCGGCGCGCAGATCCCCACGCGCGAGAGCGTGGAGGCCATCCTGCCCGGCTACTACGACACGTACCACCCGGACAACGTGGAGAACCGCGCGGCCTACCTGGCGACGCTCAAAAACCGCTTCCGCCAGCGCATGATGTTCCTGCAGTCCAGCGACCTGCACGACAAGCCGGGGCTCCTGCTCTCGCTCATCAACTCCCTGCGCGTGAACTACGGCGAGGAAGAGTAGCCCCGCGGCCACCACGGCAACGTCACCGGGCACAACGACATCGGGCGGCCTCTCCAGATCGGAGGGGCCGTCTTTTTGTTCTGGCTCGCCGTAACTACGCCGCTGAGCGCAGGACCGCGAGCCTGGGCGAAGCCTCGCCCGTGTCGCCTTCAGTATCGTCTCCGGTGCCCTCGCCAGCATCCCGGCGTATCTCGTCCACGATGCCCGAGAGGTTGTGGGCCTGCTGCGCCAGCTCGCTCACGGCGCGGGCCGACTCTTCCATGACCCGGCTGGTCTCCTCGCTGATGCGCCGCATGTCCTCGACGGATTGACTGACCTCACGACCGGCTTTGGTCTGCTGGCGCGCGCCCTCGGCGATGCCGCGCACCTCACCCGCGGCGCGCGAGGCCAGCTCCACGATCTCGGCCAGGGCCCTGGCCGAGGCTCCGGCCTGCTCCGTGGCCTCATCCACGGCCCGGCCCGCCAGGTCCACCTGCTCCAGGCTGCCGCCGGTTTCGACTTGGATGCCCCGGATGGCCGCGTCCACCTGTTTGGTGGCGGCCTGGGTCTTCTCCGCCAGTTTGCGCACCTCGTCAGCCACCACGGCGAACCCGCGCCCGGCGTCGCCAGCCCTGGCGGCCTCGATGGCTGCATTCAGCGCCAGCAGGTTGGTCTGGTCGGCGATGTCGTCGATGACGGAGATGATGCGGCCGATGTCCTCGCTCTTGGCGCGCAGGGCGTCCATGCTGCCCCGCAGGACCTGGGCGCGCTCCTGTACGGCGGCCACGTCGCGGGTGACGAGTTCCACTGCCTCGGCCCCGCTCAGGGCCTTGGTGCGGGCGGCGTCGGCGGTTTTGGCGGCACTGGCGGCTCCGGTGTCGGTGCCGGCCACGGAGGCGATGAGCCGCTCCATGTCCGCTGCTGTGCGCAGGGACAGGCGCGACTGCTCCTCGGCCCCGCGCGCAGACTGCTCCACCTGGGCGGCCAGCTCCTGCGAGGCCGAACCCAGGCGTTCCACCACTTGGCCCATGCGCGAGGCCGCCTGGCGCATGCCTTCCCGGCGTGCGAGTTCGGCGCGCAGCCCGGCCTGACGGGCCTCCTCCACGGCCAGGCGCGCGCGCTCGGCCTCGCTTTTGGCCTCTTCGCCGCGTTCTTCGGCCAGGGTGATCTCCTTTTGCAGCTCCAAGACCATGACGCGCAGGGCATCGGCCATTTTGCCCAGCTCGTCGCGGCGCTTGACCGTGAGCTCTGCGGTATAGTCGCCTGCGGCCACACGCTCGGCAAAGGCCAGGGTCTTTTTCAGCGGGCGGCTGATGTTGCGCGTGACGTGCAGGCCGAAACCGAGCGAGGTCAACAGCGCCAGGGCCGAAGCCGCCAGGAGCAGCAGTCTGTCGCGCTGGGCCTGGGGCAGGGCCTGAGCCACAAAGCCCTGGGCCTCGGCGCGTTCGCGCGCCTGCATGGCGTTGAGCGCGGCCTCCACGCGCAGCAAGGCTTCCCGGGCCTCACGCATGGACAGGGCCATGGCCCCGAAGCGCATGTCGGCGGAGAGCAGCTCCAGCACCTTGTCATGCCGTTTGAGCCAGGCCTCCCAGGCGTCCTTCAATTCCATCCAGGCCGGATCGTTCACGGGGGCTCCAGGCAGGGCCTCGTAGGTGGTGAAGGCTGACGCGGCCTGCGCCCGGTACGTCTCCCTGTCCGTGTTCTGGCGTGTGCTCTCGGCGGGGTTCTGCGCGGTCTCCTCGATGAGCAGGGTGCGCTCGGCGCGCTGGATGGCGGTGAGCGCGTTGCGC
>CAZXZF010000437.1:0-2259 GCA_964645095.1 uncultured Desulfocurvus sp.
AGGCAACCAAAACCCCCGTCGGCGCGCGCTGGCGGGGGTTTCGCGTTTCCGGGGGGGAGCGCCGGGTCCGCTCCAGCCGCACACGGGGCAGCCGCAGGAGGTGTCTCATGTTTGAAGGAAACGGCGCGGAGCTTGTGATCCGCCTGCTTGAACGCCAGGGCGTGAAGCGCATCCCCGGCATCCCCGGCGGGGCCAACCTGCCCCTCTACGACGCCCTGGGGGCCAGCCGCAGCATCCGCCACATCCTGGCCCGGCACGAGCAGGGCGCGGGCTTCATGGCCCAGGGCATGGCCCGCACCACCGGAGCGCCAGCCGTGTTCTTCGCCACCTCCGGCCCCGGCGCCACCAACACCCTCACCGCCATCGCCGACGCCAAGCTCGACTCCGTGCCCATCATCTGCATCACCGGCCAGGTGCCGCTCGCCCTCATCGGCACCGACGCCTTCCAGGAGGTGGACATTTACGGGATGAGCCTGCCCGTGACCAAGCACAACTTCCTGGTGCGCAGCGTGGGCGAGCTGGCCCACGTCATCCCCGAGGCCTTCCGCATCGCGTCGTCGGGCAGGCCCGGCCCGGTGCTCATCGACATCCCCAAGGACGTGCAGACCGCGCGCATCCGCCTGTCCGGGCTGCCCGAACCGGCCCAGCCCGACCCGGTGGAGGCCCCGGACGTCCTGGCCCTGAGCCAGGCCGCGCAGCTGATCTGCCAGGCCAGGCGGCCCATCCTGCTGCTCGGCGGCGGGGTGGCGGCCTCTGGCGCGTCGGATGTGGCCCGCGCCTTGGCCGAGGCCGCCAGCCTGCCCGTGACCATGTCGCTTCTGGGCCTGGGCGCGCTGCCCGACGCCCACCCGCTGAATCTCGGAATGCTTGGAATGCATGGCACCCGCGCGGCCAACATCCTGCTGGAGGAGTGCGACCTGCTGCTGGTGGCCGGGGCGCGCCTGGACGACCGGGCCACCGGGCGGCTGGAGCGCTTCTGCTCCGAGGCCAAACTCATCCACATCGACATCGACCGGAGCGAGCTGGACAAGCTCAAACTGGCGCACCTGGCCATCACCGCGGACGTGGGCGCGGCGCTCGCAGGCCTGCTGCCCCTGGTGCAAGCCGAGGCCGTCCAGATTGGCGGACAGGCTGAGGACCGTGGGCCGTGGCTGGCGCGCGTGGCCCGGTGCAAGGCCGAGAACCCGCCCCAGTTCCCGGGCCTGGACAATCCGCTCACGCCCTACGGCCTGGTGCGCTGCACCGGCGAGCTTTTGGCCTCCTCGGAGTTCTCCTCTGAGGGGGAGGGGGCCATTGTGGTCACGGACGTGGGCCAGCACCAGATGCGCGCGGCCCAGGCCTACCCGGACCTCAAGCCCAGGGCCTGGCTGACCTCCGGGGGCCTTGGCACCATGGGCTTCGGCCTGCCTGCGGCCATTGGCGCGGCCCTGGCCAACCCGGGCAAACGCGTGGTCTGCTTCAGCGGCGACGGCTCGCTTCAGATGAACATCCAGGAGCTGGCCACGGCTGCGGAGACCGGGGCCAACGTGACCATCGTGCTGGCCGACAACGGGGGCCTGGGCCTGGTGCAGCAGCAGCAGGACCTGTTCTACGGGCGGCGGATCTTTGCCTCGGACTACCGGGTGCGCATCGACTTCGTGAAGATCGCCGAGGGCTTTGGCGTGCGCGCGCTGGACCTGAACCTGAGCCGCGACCCGCTCGGCGACCTGGAGCGCGCGCTCAAGCGCGAAGGCCCGTGCCTGGTGCGCGTGCCTGTGGCCGCGGAGGACAACGTGTATCCCATCGTGCCGCCCGGCGCGGCCAATATCGACATGATCGGCGGCGAGGCGTGTGCTGACAATGGCCTGGCAGGCGGCAAAGCCGCCAACGGCAGGACAGGCGGCCAGGCCGCCAATGCGATGACAGGCGGCCTGGCCGCACGGGGAGGGAACTAGCCATGACTGGGAGCGCAAACGACAAAATCACCCCGAAGGGCTTCATGGCCCTGCGGCTCACGGTGAACAACCACCCCGGCGTCATGAGCCACGTCTGCGGGCTCTTTGCCCGGCGCGCCTTCAACGTGGAGGGCATCCTGGTGACCCCGCAGCAGGGCGGCGACACCAGCCGCATCTGGCTGGTGGTCAACGCCGACGCGCGCCTGGGGCAGATGATCCGCCAGGTGCGCAAGCTCTATGACGTGCTGGAGGTGCTGGCCTTTGAGGCCGACGAAAGCTCTCTGGAACAGATGGATAAATGCATGGCCGGGTGGGAGCAGGCCGG
>CAZXZF010000438.1:0-2244 GCA_964645095.1 uncultured Desulfocurvus sp.
CTCCGGCGGAGGCACCCGAAGGGCTGTAGATGGCGGTGTTCACTCCAATGAGCCGACCTGCGGAGTCTAGGAGCGGGCCGCCCGAACTCCCAGGGTTGATGGCCGCATCCGTCTGGATGAGATGCTCAATCGCACCGCCGTCCTCGCCCTTGAGCGAGCGGTCCAGCGCGGAGATGATCCCTGTGGTCAACGTCCAGTCGAGGCCAAACGGGTTGCCGATGGCGAACACTTTCTGCCCGACCTTGAGGCCCTGGGATGCCCCGAGGGGCAACGTCACGCGCTTCTCGCCCGTGATGATTCGCAGCACAGCGAGGTCATGCGCGGGACTTGCCCCCACCAATGTCGCGGTGTGCTCTTTCCCATCCGAAAACCGCACCCGTGCCTCCGCAGCCCCTGCCACCACATGGAAGTTTGTGATGACATGGCCCTTGTCGTCCCAGACGAAGCCGGAGCCAGTGCCGCGTGGGATCGTGAAGATATTCCTGCTCCAGGCCTCCATGACGCGTTGCGTGGTTGAGATGAAAACCACGGCGTCGCGGGAACTCTCGAACAGCTCAATGGTGTTCTTCTCGTCTGCGGCGAAATCACCGCGCGGAGTGACGGCTCTCGGTTTTGCGGTTTCCCGGCTCAGCATGTGTTCGGCCCAGGGCAGCCCCTGCCAGACGGCGAGCACGGTTATCACCGCAATGGTGATCCATTTCAACCTGCGCAGGAACGGATCACCGCTTGGCTGTGTGTCCATGGTGAACCTCCGAAAGAATCTGCACCCGCCCTTACGGGGCAAGAGCAAGGGCGGGTGGTTTGAGTCCTATCCAGTGTTTCAGGTTGCGGAATATTACCGATCCGCAAAGCGGCTAGAAGTCGAACAGCCCGCCGAGGAGGGATTTCCTCTTGTGCTTGTAACCATGTTGTTCATGGCCATACTTGTATCCGTGCTTGTCGCCATGATGCCCTTCGTGGTGGCTCTGTTGCGGGTGGTTGCCGGAGCCGGGAGGCATGGGCTGCTCCCCACAAGGGGCGCTGTGTGGATGCCGCTGTCCGACTTGGGCGGCAGCCTGTGGCGGAGCGGATTGCTCTTGTCCGCTCACCCGTTCGATGATTTTGTCCAGTTCGCCCCGGTCGAGCCAGACGCCCCGGCACTCCGGGCAGTAGTCGATCTCCACGTCCTGCCTTTCGGCCAGCAGGAGCGTGACATTGCACTTCGGGCATTTCATCTTTGATCTCCGGTGTTGTTGCAGGGTTTCACGAAAACTCCTCGCATTCAGTCAACATGGCCGCGTCGTAGCCGTGCCCGGTATGCCCAGGCGGCCCCCAGGGCCAGCGCCACGAACGCACCGTCGCGGACGATGTACCAGAGCATGGGCGACGACGCTTCCCGTGTGGTGGAGAAACAGCCACAGGCCACGTCGATGCCACGGAAATAGTTCGCTATAAGCGCGCCCAGGAAGGTCAGGAGTAATGCGTTGACGAGGAGCAGTGTTCCCAGGCGCATCCGCCCGGCAAGCAGCAGGATGCCCAGCACCAGCTCCAGCCAGGGCAGAATGACGGCTGTCGGGGCAACGAGGGCAGACGGGAGGATTTGGTAGTCCCGAACGACTGCGGAGAACCCTTGCGGGTCCATGATCTTTCCCGCGCTGGCGGCGAGAAGGATGCCTGCGAGGGCCAACCGCAGAAGGACATCGGCAACGGCCCATCTGTCTCGGAACAGGCGAAGGCCCTGGTGCTTTGCCGCCTCCATTTGGCTTAGCTCCCCTTTTTCACGGGCAGCTTCTCCGTGGTCCACAGAGTCCAGCCATTCTTCAGCACCCGGACGTTTTTCAGCCCGGCACCGCGCAGATGCTCGGCCAGGGCGTGGCTTAAGGGGCAGCGCTCGCCGTCGCAGTAGGTTATGACGACTTCCTTGCCCGTCAGCCGGGGCTTGATGTCCTGGAACTGGGAGGCGAACTCCCGAGGCGGCAGACTGATCGCGCCTTGGACGTGGCCCTGCTCAAATTCAAACTGGGAGCGCGCGTCAAGAAACACGGCGCGGCCAGAGGCGAAGAGCATGGCGGCATCCTTGACCGAAATTTCGCCATCCCCCTGGTCAAGGCTTACGGCGCTGGTCTTGGCCTCGACAAGAGGCAACCCATCCGGTCGCAGGGCGTTCACTCCCAGGGAGAGCGTTGTGGCAAGGACGACGATGGCGACGGCCTGGGTCAGGGTTTTATAGACGGCTTTCATTTCTTGTCCTTCTTCAAGGCAGAT
>CAZXZF010000439.1:0-2224 GCA_964645095.1 uncultured Desulfocurvus sp.
CCCGGCGCGGCCAGGACGCCGAGGTCAGCTACGAGATCGGCCTGGAGCAGGCCTACGCCGGAGGGCCGCAGTCCTTAAGCCTGCAGGAGCAGGTCCTTGGTCCGGACGGACAAATGCGCCTGCAGACCAAGACCCTCAAGGTCAACATCCCGCCCGGCGTCAAGGACGGCCAGAAGATCCGCCTGTCCGGCCAGGGCAGTCCTGGCGCCGGCAGCGGCGAGGCCGGGGATCTGTACCTCAAGATCAAGCTGGCCCAGCACCCGCAGTTCAAGGTCAAGGACGACAACGTCATCTTTGACCTCAAGCTGGCCCCCTGGGAGGCGGCCCTTGGCGCGACCGTGCGCGTGCCGACGCTCGACGGGGCCGTGGAGATGAAGATCCCGCCGGGCATCGGCTCCGGGGCCAAGTTGCGCGTGCGCGGCAAGGGCCTGGGCGCGGCTGGCCGGCGCGGCGACCAGATGGTGCGCATCATGATCCAGTCGCCCAAGGAGCTCTCGCCCGAGGAACGCACCCTCTGGGAACAGCTGGCCCAAGCCTCCAGCTTTGCGCCCAGGGACTGATCCGAACCGCCTTGCCTGCACCCACGGGGGACTGCCATGACGCTCAAAGTTAATGATCCCGACAGCCTGCCCATGCCCTCCGAGTTCATAGCCTGGACCAGGCTGGTGGAGCTGACCTGCGTGGAGCCGACCACCGTGGCCGAGCTCCTCGACATGGGCTGGATCGACCCCGTGCGCACCCAGGCGGACGAATACCTGTTCCGCGCGCGCGACGTGTACCGCATCCAGAAGCTCCAGCGCCTGTGCCGCGACCTGGAGATCTCCCCTGCCGCAGGCTGCATCATCGTGGACTTGATCGACCGCGTGGAGCGCCTGGAGCAGGAGCTCAGCGAACTGCGCCGTCTTTTGTAACCGCTTAAACGAGCCAACGCACAGTCCGCCAGGGCGACAACCCCGGCGGCAACACCGGGAGGACACGCCGTGGACCCCAGCAAGCTGACCCAGAAATCCCAGGCCGCGCTTTCCGATGCCCAGAACCTGGCCGTGCGCGGCGGGCACCAGCAGGTCGACACCCTGCACCTGCTGCACGCCCTGGCCACCCAGGACGGCGGGCTCGTGCCGCAGATCATCAACAAGTGCGGCCTGGACGCGCGCACCTACGCCCAGGCCGTTGAGGCCGAGGTGGGCAAGCTGCCGAGCGTCTCCGGCCCCGGCGCGCAGCCCGGCCAGGTCCAGGTGACCCAGGCCGTGAACGCCGTGCTCGTGCGCGCGGATGACACAGCACGGCGCATGCAGGACGAGTTCGTCAGCGTGGAGCACATCTTCCTGGCCCTCATCGACGAGGCCCCGTCCACCGGGCCGGGCCGCGTCAACCGCCAGTTCGGCCTGACCCGCGACAAGTTCCTCCAGGCCCTGACCGAGGTGCGCGGCAACCAGCGCGTGACCACGGACAACCCCGAGGCCACCTACGACTCCCTGAAGAAGTACGGCCGCGACCTAGTGGACGAAGCCAAGTCCGGCAAGCTCGATCCGGTCATCGGCCGCGACGCCGAGATAAGGCGCGTCATCCGCATCCTTTCCCGCCGCACCAAGAACAACCCCGTGCTCATCGGCGAGGCCGGGGTGGGCAAGACCGCCATCGCGGAAGGCCTGGCCCAGCGCATCGTCAAGCAGGACGTGCCCGAGGGCCTGAAGGACAAGACCATCTTCGCGCTGGACATGGGCGCGCTCATCGCCGGGGCCAAGTACCGGGGCGAGTTCGAGGAGCGCCTCAAGGCCGTGCTGAAAGACGTCCAGAAATCCGAAGGCCGCATCATCCTGTTCATCGACGAGATGCACACCATCGTGGGCGCGGGCAAGGCCGAGGGCGCCATGGACGCGGGCAACATGCTCAAGCCCATGCTGGCGCGCGGCGAGCTGCACTGCATCGGCGCCACCACCACCGACGAGTACCGCAAGCACATCGAGAAGGACCCGGCGCTGGAGCGCCGCTTCCAGCCGGTCATGGTCGACGAGCCGAGCCTGGAGGACACCATCTCCATCCTGCGCGGCCTCAAGGAACGCTTCGAGGTGCACCACGGCGTGCGCATCTCCGATTCGGCCATCGTCGAGGCCGCCACCCTGTCCAGCCGCTACATCACCGACCGCCAACTGCCGGACAAGGCCATCGACCTCATCGACGAGGCCGCGGCCATGATCCGCACGGACATCGACAGCCTGCCGAC
>CAZXZF010000440.1:0-2221 GCA_964645095.1 uncultured Desulfocurvus sp.
GGCCACCTGGGTCAGCGCGGCGTCGATCTCCTCGCTGGTGACGTCGAAGTTCTCCTTCTTGGCCACGGCCAGGAGCAGAATCTCGGCGCGGGCGGCCTCTTCGGCCTGGGCGCGGACGCCCTCGCGCAGCTCGTCCGGGGTCTTCTTCAGGGATTCCAGGCTCTTGCCCTGGCGGTCCAGCTTCTGCTCCAGGTCGGCCAGCAGGCGGTCGATGCGGTTTTCCACCAGGCTGGGCGGCAGGTCAAAGGTGACCTGGGTCAAAAGCTGGTCCATGAGCTTCTTCTGGGCCACGGACTTGTTCAGCTGCTCGCGGCTGTGCATGTAGCTCTTGACGATGGCCTCGCGCATCTTCTCCACGGAATCAAAGCCGCCAGCCTTCTTGGCCACCTCGTCGGTGAGCTCGGGGATGGTCTTTTCCTTGATGGCGTGCAGGGTGGCGCGCATGGTCAGGGTCTCGCCGGCCATGGCCGGGTTGATGAAGTCCGCCGGGAACACGACTTCGCACTCGCCCTTCTCGCCGGTCTTGAGCGTCTTGAGCATGGCCTCGAACTCGGGCAGGGCCTGCTGCTGGCCCAGGGTCAGCTCGAAGTTCTCGGCCTGGATGCCCTGGAAGATCTTCTCGTCCTTGTAGGCGCCGAAGGTGATGATGACGATGTCGCCGTCGGTTGCGTTGCGCACCTCGGAGATGGTCCGGACCGTGGCGGCGTTCTCAAGCACGCGCTGCTCGACCTCGCGCACCTCCCCGTCCTTGACCTCGGCCTTTTCCACGTCGACCTTGAGGCCCTCGTAGTTCGGCAGGTCGAAGTCCGGGGCCACCTCGAAGCTGATGGAGTAGATGAAGTCCTGGTCACGCACGAGCTCCTTGCTGTCCACGTCCAGGCGCGAAAGCGGCATGAGCTTCAGGGTGCCGAGGATCTCGTTGATCTGATAGTTGATGAGGTCCGTGGTGGCCTCGGTGTAGATCTGCGCACGGAACTTGGACTCGACCACCGAGGACGGGGCCTTGCCGCGGCGGAAGCCCTTGATCTCGTAACGGTGGCGGTAGAGGGCCACACCGGCGGACAGGGCCGCGTTCACTTCCTCGGCCGGAACCGTGACGTTGACCTTGCGGGTAACCGGGGAGAGTTCTTCAACTTTGTAGTCCATTGACTTGCAGTCCTCCTGAAGATGTCAGCCCGCTGTTGCTGCGGGTCGCGTTGTTTTCGTGGTGCGAGAGGGGAGACTCGAACTCCCACGGACTTAGCCGCTGGATCCTAAGTCCAGTGCGTCTACCAATTCCGCCACTCTCGCCAAAAAGTCCTGTTAGATAAGCGGGGGACTGGCCCCTGTCAACCACGACCCGTGCATGGTGGCGCGCAGAAATCGTCCTTCCTACAAAATATCCAGTATGCGCCGGACCTTGCCCAGCATCTCGCGGGCGTCCTCGGCCAAAAGCCGGATCATGGGCTCCTTGCCCATGCCGCCCACGTCGATGACCGCGTCCACTGCGCCGGGCGTCTTGTGCCGCTCCAGCGCGGTTATGGTGCCCCAATCCATGGTGCCGCCCTCATGCTCGCGGTCCAGCTCCGGCTCCTCGGCGCGATTGAAGTGCGCGGAGGTCAGCCCGGCGCGCTTGACCGCGCCCACGGTGGACTCGTTCATGGCGATGTTCAGCGCGCAGCTCAGGCGCGGATTAATCTTGCGCGCGGCCAGCACCACCCGGGCCATGTGCGAGGACGCGCCGAACTCCGGCCCGCCGGCCAGGATGACCTCGCCCCGGCGGGTGCAGGTGATGCGTCCGCTGAAGGCCGCAACGTCGTCGCCCGACGCGGCAAAGGGCAGCGCCAGGGCAAGATTGGAGCGCACCTCGGGGATCAGCCGGGAGAAGCGCGGCAATATGGACAGGGCCAGGCCGGCATCGGCCAGGTCGCGCAGCAGGCCAAGGCGGGCCTGCTCCTTGACCAGGGGCACGGCGTGGTTGGGCGAGCCGCCCCCGGCGCCCACGGAGTAGCTGGCGCGCAGGGCCGCGTGCAGGAAGTGCTGGGAGCGGCGCACGGCCACCAGCATGTCCAGCCCCAGGCCCAGGTGCGCGGTGATGGCCGCGGAGAGGGTGCAGCCCGTGCCGTGCAGATTCCTGGTGTCCACGCGGGTCTGCATGAGCGGGATGGCCTTCTGGCCGGGCGTGACGTACCAGTCCGTGCTGGCCGGGGAGTCCATGTGCCCGCCCTTGATGAGCACGGCC
>CAZXZF010000441.1:0-2221 GCA_964645095.1 uncultured Desulfocurvus sp.
GCGTGGCCGAGAAGCTGCGCTCCACCTACCTGGAGCCCCTGCCGCGCCTGGCCGACGCCGAAGGCCGCCTGCACACGCGCTTCAATCAGCTGGCCACGGCCACGGGCAGGCTCTCCAGCTCCGGCCCGAACCTCCAGAACATCCCCATCCGCGGGCCCCAGGGCGCGCGCATGCGGGCCTGCTTCATCGCCGCGCCGGGCAGGCTGCTGGTGGGCGCGGACTACTCCCAGGTGGAGCTGCGCGTGCTGGCGCATTTTTCAAAGGACCCGGCCCTCATGGACGCCTTTCAGAGGGACCAGGACATCCACAGCCGCACAGCGGCCCTGCTCTTCGACAAGGACGCGGGCGAGATCACCCCGGACGAGCGGCGCGGGGCCAAGACCATCAACTTCGGGCTGATCTACGGCATGGGCCCGCAGAAGCTGGCGCGCGAGCTCGGCATCAGCGTGAACCAGGCCAAGGAGTTCATTGCCCGCTACTTCGAGAAGCTGGGCACGCTCAAGGCCTTCTACGAGACGCTGGTGGAAGACGCCCTGTTGCGCGGCTTCGTCACCACCCTGGCCGGGCGGCGCAGGCTCCTGCCGGAACTGCACTCGCGCAACCAGCAGGCCCAGGCCCAGGCCCGCAGGCAGGCCGTGAACACCGTCATCCAGGGCTCCGCGGCCGACATCATCAAGCTGGCCATGCTGCGCGTGCACGCCGACCAGCGCCTGGCCGAGCTGGACGCCCGGCTGATCCTGCAGGTCCACGACGAGCTGCTGCTTGAGGCCCCGGAGGCCGCAGCGGGCGAGGCCGCGCAAATCCTGCGCGGGCTGATGCAGGACGTGGCCACCCTGCTCGTGCCGCTCAAGGTCGACCTGGGCATTGGCCGGACCTGGGCCGAGGCGCACTGAGGCGCGCCGGGCCGATCAGCCGGACAGATGAGCCGGGCAAATGCGCAGAACAAATGCGCTGGCAGGCGCGACAGGCGGTCACGCGTTGACGCTCCAGAAACCCCTTTCAGGCCGCGCGCATCTGCGCTAGATAAGGGGGGCCATGCAGTCCCCGCACACCGCCATCCTCCTCGCAGCCTTCGGCTCGCGCCTGCCCAACGCCTCCACGGCGCTGGAGAACATGCGCCAGCGCACCAGCGCCCTGTACCCGGAATACCGGGTGGAGACGGCCCTGACCTCGGGCACGGTGCGCCGCCACAAGGGCGCAGCAAGCCGCCACGGGCGCTCGCCCGAGGATATCTTGAAAGCCCTGCGCAAGGATGGCGTGACGCGCCTGGCCGTGCAGTCCCTGCACGTCATCCCCGGCGACGAGTACCGGGGCCTGGAGCGCCTGGTGGACTCCCTGCGCGCCGGTCCGGGGCAGCCGGGCGGCTTTGAGCGCATCGAGCTTGGCCGCCCGCTTTTGGGCAGCCGCGAGGACATCCGCCGCGTGGCCCTGACCATCCTCACGGTCCTGCCGCCCGAGCGGGCCCCCGGCGAGGCCGTGCTGCTCATGGGCCACGGCACGCGCGGCCGCGCCAACGGCGTGTACCTGGACCTGGCCGACGAGCTGCGCGCCCTGGACCCGTTCGTGCTCATCGGCGCGCTGGAGGCCGAACCCGGCCTGGCGGCCAAGGTCGACGAGCTGCGCGCCCTGGGCGCAAGCCGGGTGCACCTCATGCCGCTGTTGTTCGCCAGCGGGGTCCACGCGCTTCGTGACATGGCCGGGGAGGGCAAGGGCTCCTGGCAGGCCGGGCTGACCCGTGCGGGTTTTTCCTGCGCGGCCCACCTCAAGGGCGCGGGCGAGCACCAGGCCCTGGCCGGGATCTGGCTGGACCATCTGCACGAGGCCGTGGCCCGGCTCCAGGAGGCTGTGGCCCGGCCGGCACCATGAACCCCGGTGCCACAGGCTGAAACAAGGCCCGCCCCCTCGACGAAAGCCCATTGATCTGGCATGAACGGTGGCAACAACATTTTTTTTGGGCCGTACAGGCATGCAAGGAGCGGACATGGGCGAGGAAATCAAAGTGCTCGTGGTCGATGACGAAGAGCGTTTCCGCAACACCCTGGGCAAGCTCTTGACCTCCCACGGCATGACCGTGACCATCGCCGAGAGCGGGGCCACGGCCCTGGACATCCTGCGGCGCGAGCCCCACGACATCGTGCTCCTGGACGTCAAGATGCCGGGCCTCTCCGGCCAGCAGACCCTGCCGGAGATCAAGAAGATCGACCCGGACATCGAGGTCATC
>CAZXZF010000442.1:0-2204 GCA_964645095.1 uncultured Desulfocurvus sp.
CCTCGGCCCCGCGCTTGATGCGGTCCATGTTGGCCACGTCGCGGCAGAAGGCGCGGATCTTTTCGGCGTGTTCCTTGCTGATGGCGGGGTTGCCTGCGATGAGCTTCTCCACCATGGGGTGCTCGGCGGCCAGGCTCATGAAGGTGGCGCCGTAGAGGGTGTCGGGCCGGGTGGTGAAGACCTCGATGGCGTCGGAGCCGCCCTTCACCTGAAAGCGCACCTGCGCGCCCACGCTCTTGCCGATCCAGTTCTGCTGCATGGTGATGACGCGCTCGGGCCAGCCGCCTTCCAGCAGCTTCAGATCGTCCAGGAGCTGGTCGGCGTAGGCGGTGATCTTGAAGAACCACTGCTCCAGCTGCTTCTGCTCGACCTCGGAGTCGCAGCGCCAGCAGCGGCCCTCCTCCACCTGCTCGTTGGCCAGCACGGTGGAGCAGCCCTCGCACCAGTTCACGGGGGAATTCTTGCGGTAGGCCAGGCCCTTTTCCAGAAGCTTCAGGAAGAACTGCTGCTCCCACTTGTAGTATTCGGGCCGGCAGGTGGCGAGCTCGCGCCGCCAGTCGTAGGAGTAGCCCAGGCGCTTGAGCTGGGTGCGCATGTCAGCGATGTTGGCGTAGGTCCAGGCCGCCGGGTGGGTCTTGTTCTTGATGGCCGCGTTCTCGGCGGGCAGGCCAAAGGCGTCCCAGCCCATGGGGTGCAGCACGTTGAAGCCGCGCATGCGCTTGTAGCGCGCCACCACGTCGCCGATGGAGTAGTTGCGCACGTGCCCCATGTGGATCTTGCCCGAGGGGTAGGGGAACATCTCCAGCACGTAGTACTTGGGACGCGAGGCGTCCACCTCGACCTCGAAGCAGCGGGACTCGGTCCAGCGTTCCTGCCACTTGTCCTCAACCTGCTGCGGATCGTATTTGCCGAAGCCCATCTGCTACTCCCGGAAATAGGCGGCTATTTGGCCGCCCTGGTCTTCGTGTCCCGCGACGTGTTCATTGGCGTGTCCGTCGGCGTGTCCTGTTTTGCGCCGACCGTCTTGGCGATCTTCTTGTCGATCTTCTTTTCGATGCCGAAGCGGCCCTCGTCCACGGCCCGGGCCACGGCGTCCAGGATGCCGTTGACAAAGGAGCGCGAGTTCTCGTCGCCGAAGCCCTTGGCCAGCTCGATGGCCTCGTTGATGGCCACCTTGAGCGGGATGTCCGAGCGGAACAGGATCTCGAAGAGCGAGAGCCTGAGGATGGCCAGCTCGACCTTGCCGATGCGCCCGATCTTCCAGTGGTCCGAGTGCTTGCCGATGACACGGTCGATCTCGGGCTGGTTCTCGCACACGCCCTGCACCAGCTGCGAGGCGAAGTTCCTGGCGTCCTCGAACTCGCACTCCTCCACCGCGGGGTTGCGCATGAAGGCGAGGCGGACGGCGGCTTCGCCCTCCTGGGGGTCAAAGCCCAAGCCAAAGAGGACCTGGAAGGCCAGGGTGCGGCCCTGCCTGCGCGAGCCCTTGCGCTTGTCCGGTGCTGCGGTCACCAACGACTCCCGGCTACAGCTGCGCGAGAACGCGGGCGGTCTCGAGCATGGCCATTGCGGCGTCCACGCCCTTGTTGCCGGCCTTGGACCCGGCGCGCTCAATGGCCTGCTCCAGGTTGTCCGTGGTCAAAACGCCGAAGCCGAGCGGCATGTTGTGCTCCATGCTGACCTGGGCCAGGCCCTTGGCGCACTCGTTGGCCACGAAGTCGAAATGCGGGGTGGCGCCGCGGATCACCGCGCCCAGGCACACCAGCCCGTCATACTTGCCCGAGGCGGCCAGCTTCTGGGCCACCAGCGGCATCTCGAAGGCGCCGGGGATGCGCACGATGGTCAGGTCCTCGCGGCTGGCGCCGTGCCGGGTGAGCGCGTCCACGGCCCCGCCGACCAGCTTGTCCACGATGAAATCATTGAAGCGGCTGGCCAGGATGGCCACCTTCAGTCCCTTGGCGTCCAGCTGTCCTTCGACGGTCTTGATATGGGCCATTTGGTCCTCCGTAGGAAAATATGCGGTCTGCGGGTGTAGGCTATTTCTGGGCGTCGCCCAGGTTCATCAGCATGTGCCCCATCTTGTCTTTCTTGGTCTGCAAATAGCGCTCGTTCAGGGCGCAGGCGGCCATCTCGATGGGCACGCGCTCCACCACCTTCAGCCCATAGCCCTCCAGACCCACAATCTTCTTGGGATTGTTGGTCAT
>CAZXZF010000443.1:0-2200 GCA_964645095.1 uncultured Desulfocurvus sp.
CCTTGCCCTCGCCCAGCACCACCACGTGGTCGGCGATGGTGCGCATGCTGTCCAGATCGTGGCTGACCACAACCAGGGTCATGGCGAAGCTCTTCTTCAGCTCCAGCAGCAGCTGGTCCAGCTCGGCCGCGGTCACGGGGTCCAGGCCGCTTGTGGGCTCGTCGCAAAACAAAAGCGGCGGGTCCATGACCATGGCCCGGGCCAGGCCCGCGCGCTTGCGCATGCCGCCGGACAGCTCGTTCGGGTAGTAGTCGGGAAACTCCTCCAGGCCCACCAGCGCCAGCTTGGCCAGCATGCGTTCGCGGATCTCCGCTTCGCTGAGGCGCGTGTGCTCGCGCAGGGGCAGGGAGACGTTGTCGCCCAGGGTCAGGGACCCGAGCAGGGCGCCGTCCTGGAACAGGACGCCCATGCGCTGGCGCAGGCAGTGCATGCCCCGGCGGTCCAGGGCGGCCAGGTCGTGCTCGCCGATCAGGATGCGCCCGGCCAGGGGCTTTTGCAGCATCAGGATGTGCTTGAGCAGGGTCGATTTGCCGCAGCCCGAGCCGCCCAGGATGACCGTGATTTTGCCGCCGGGCAGGGTCACGTCGATGCCGCTGACCACGGCGCGCTTGCCGTAGCCGATGGTCAGGCCTTCGAGCCGAATGTCCGGGGTGATTTCCTGCGCCATGTGGTTTCCGCCTAGAACAAGAGCGAGGTCAGCACGTAGTCGGCCAAAAGGATCATGACGCAGGAGGTCACCACCCCGGCGGTGGTGGCCTGGCTCACGGCCTCCGGGCCGACGGCGTCGCGCCGGAGGTGCGTGAAGTAGCCCATGAAGCAGGAGATGGTGCAGACCACCACGGCGAAGACCAGGGACTTGATGAAGCCGCCGGACACGTCGCTCATCTTCATGTAGGCCTGGATGCGGTAGGTGTAGGTGCCGCCGTTGCCGCCCAGGAGCAGCACGCCCGTGAGGTAGCCCCCGGCCATGCCCACCAGGTCGAAAAACGCGGTGAGGATGGGGAAGCAGATGATGCTGGCCGCCAGCTTGGGGCTGACGAGGTAGCCGATGGGGTTGATGTCCATGACGCGCAGGGCGTCGACCTGCTCGCTGATGCGCATGACGCCGATCTCGGCGGTCATGGACGACCCGGCCCGGCCGGTGATCATGATGGCGGTGAGCACGGGCCCGAGCTCGCGCACCAGCGACAGGGCCACGGCCGCGCCCAGAAAGCCCTCGGCCCCGAACTTGGCCAGGGCGTAGTGCATCTGCAGGCCGATGACCATGCCCGTGAACAGGCCGATCAGGGTGATGACGCTGATGCTTTTGACGCCGATGAAGTAGATCTGGCGGACGGTCTTGCGGAACTGGCCAAGGGAGGAGAAGATGCGCGCGGCGGCTTCCACCAGGAACAGGAACATGGCTCCCGTGTCGCCCACGAAGCGCAGGGTGGCGTCGCCCAGTTGGGCCACAGGCGAAAGCCGCGGGCGTTTCCCGTTGATCATCGGTGCGGAATCCCCCTTTCCGCCCTGGTCGGCGCCGCCAGCCAAGGCCCCCTCGTGGCCGCAAAATCTCGAATGTGGAGCGCGTGACCCCCGCCACGCTCCGGCAAGATTAGCACAAGGCCGCGCGGGCTGCAATGCCCTGGCGCTTGCGTCCCGGCATTTCAAACAAAAATCTGTACAAAGGGGCCGCTTGGCCCCTGCGCGATCAAGGAGCCGCTCGGCCCCGGCCCGGTCCGGGCCTACTGGCCGTCCTCGCCCTCGCCCGCATCGTCCGGACCCAGGCATTCGGGCACGGGGATTTTCGGCAGGTCGCGCCGCGAGCCGTTCTTCTTCTCCCACCAGGACTCGTCCGGCCCCAGGAACCACCAGTCCGTGTGGTCGGTCTCGGCAATGGCCTTGGCCAGCTTCTTGCCCTCGGCCGTGCGGATGCGCTTCACCGCCGCCGCCAGCCACTTGTCGGCATACCTGTTGCCCAGGTCCGACTGCTCCTTCAGCCCCAGGATGAGGTCCAGCTGGTCCGCGTCCTGGGCCAGCTTAGCCTCCTTGCTCTCGGTCTCCTCCAGCTCCGCCCACAGGGGCATCAGGTCGTCGCCCAGGCCCGTGCCCGCCAGGGCGTCGGCCAGGGCGCGGGTGCGCTGGGTCGCGTTGTAGAGGTGGTTGACGTAGTTGAAGTCGCCGGTGCGCGCCTCGTGCAGGTCGTGGAACAGGCACATCA
>CAZXZF010000444.1:0-2187 GCA_964645095.1 uncultured Desulfocurvus sp.
CATCGTGGCGGCCAAGGACACGCTGCTCGGCGCGGATGTCGAGATCAAGGCCGACCTGGTGGTGCTGCCCACGGCCATCGTGCCCGTCACCGCCCACGAGCCGACCATGAACCTGGTCTACCGCCAGGGTCCCGGCTTCCCGGACCTGGAACTGTTCGACGGGTTTGTGGACTCCAACTACATCTGCTTCCCCTACGAGACCCGCCGCACCGGCGTCTACGCCGCTGGCTGCGTGCGTCAGCCCATGACGCTGGCCAACGCCAAGGAAGACGCGGCCGGCGCGGTCTTGAAGGCCGTGCAGTGCATCGGCAGCGCCAACCGCGGCGTGGCCGTGCACCCGAGAACCGGCGACATGAGCTTCCCGGTGTTCAACTTCCAGCGTTGCACCCAGTGCAAGCGCTGCACCGAGGAATGCCCGTTCGGCGCGCTGGACGACGACGAGAAGGGAACGCCGAAGCCCAACCCGACCCGCTGCCGCCGCTGCGGCACCTGCATGGGCGCCTGCCCGGAGCGCGTCATCAGCTTCGACAACTACAACGTCGACCAGATCGGCTCCATGATCAAGGAAGTCTATGTTCCTGACGACATGGTCACCGGCGGCCCGCGCGTCATCGTGCTGGTCTGCGAGAACGACGCCTACCCGGCGCTGGACATGGCCGCCTTCCGGGGCAAGAGCTGGAGCCCCTTCGTGCGCTTCGTGCCCGTGCGCTGCCTGGGCTCGGTCAACGCCATCTGGGTGGCCGACGCGGTCAGCAAGGGCGTGGACGGCGTGATCATGCTGGGCTGCAAGTACGGCCCGGATTACCAGTGCCACTTCGTCAAGGGCTCGGAGCTGTGCAGCCGCCGCAAGACCAACATCGCGGAGTCCCTGGGACGCCTGGGTGTCGAGGCCGAGCGCGTGGAACAGTACGAAGTCTCCATTGACGAGTACGACAAGGTCCCGGCGCTCATCGAACGCTTCATGACTGAAGTCATCACCAAGTTCGGGCCCAACCCGTTCAAGGGCTACTAGGAGGTTTGGAACCATGTCGAACACCGTCAGGGTTCAACCGGACCTGAAATTCGTTCAGGAACTGCAGCAGGTCGGCGGCGAGGCGCTCAAGAAGTGCTATCAGTGCGCCACCTGCAGCGTCGTCTGCCCCCTGTCCCCGGCCGACGCCCCCTATCCCCGCAAGGAGATGGTCTGGGCCCAGTGGGGACTCAAGGACAAACTGGTCAACGACATCGACATCTGGCTGTGCCACAATTGCGGTACCTGCTCGGACATGTGCCCCCGCGGCGCGAAACCCGGCGACCTGCTCGCGGCCCTGCGCAACATGGCCTACCGCAGCCTCGCCAAGCCCAGCATCATCGGCACCTGGATGAGTTCCGCCAAGGGCTTCCCGCTCTTGCTGCTCATCCCGGCGCTTTTGTACATGGCCATCTGGATCTACCGCGCCGGAGTTCTGGGCACGGCCTTCCCGCTGTTCGCCACCGACGGCCATGAACTGAAGGTGGCGGCCGATGGCGTCATCATCTTCGGCGGGCTGTTCCCCGGCGACTACTTCATCGATCCCATCTTCGGCGCGGTGTTCGTCTTCATGGTTCTGGCCTTTGGCGGCGGCATCGCCACCATGCTGAAGGGCTTCGAGTCCATGCCCAAGACCTTCATCGTGGGCCGGGGCAAGGAGCCCAGCTTCCTCTCCTGCCTCATCGACACCCTGAAGGTCGAGGTGGCCCAGCACAGCCGCTTCCAGAACTGCGGGCAGGAAGAAAAAGACGTGCAGCGCTTCACCGGGCACCTCTTCGTCTTCTACGCCTTCATCGCGCTGATGATCGTCACCAGCGTGGTGGCCGTGGGCCACTGGTTTGGCGCCTTCTTCCTGCAGCACCTCATGGGCATCGAGGGCGGCCTGGCCGGGCTCATCGCCTGGGCCGGACACACCCCCATGCCCCTGTGGAGCCCTGTGAAGCTTTTGGCCAACGCCGGGGCCGTGGCCCTGGTGTACGGCCTGATGAAGCTGACCAGCCGCCGCACGGCCCTGGACGCCGCCAAATCCACCTCCAACTGGTACGATTGGTACCTGTTGACGGTGATCTGGGGCATCGCGCTCACGGGCATCGGCAGCGAGATCTTCCGCCTCATCGGGCAGAAGGTTCTGGCCTACCCGACCTACTACCTGCACCTGATCTTCGTGTTCATGCTGC
>CAZXZF010000445.1:0-2185 GCA_964645095.1 uncultured Desulfocurvus sp.
CGGCGCTCGCCAGCAAGGCCACGGGCTTTCCCATCGCCAAGATCGCGGCCAAGCTGGCCGTGGGCTACACGCTCGACGAGATCCCCAACGACATCACGCGCGAGACCATGGCCAGCTTTGAGCCGTCCATCGACTACTGCGTCATCAAGATCCCGCGCTTCACCTTCGAGAAGTTCCCGGGCAGCGAGGACTACCTGACCACGTCCATGAAGAGCGTGGGCGAGACCATGGCCATTGGCCGCACCTTCAAGGAGGCGCTGCAGAAGGGCCTGCGCTCGCTGGAAGTGGGCATGCCCGGCCTGGGCAAGAAGTTCGAGACCTGCACCCTTGAGCGCGACGAGCTCATGCGCCTGTTGCGCAAGCCCAACTCGGAGCGGCTCTTCGCCATCAGAAACGCCATGCGTTGCGGCATCTCCCTTGAGGAGATCCATACGGCCTCGTTCATCGACCCCTGGTTCCTGCGCCAGATCCGCGACATCCTGATCCTGGAGGACGAGCTGCAGGCCTTCGGGCACAGGCAGCAGATCTCGACAGAGAACCAGGCCGTCAAGCCCCTGCTCCAAAAAGCCAAGGAATACGGCTACTCCGACCGGCAGCTGGGGGTGCTCTGGAACACCAGCGAGGACAGCGTCCGGACCATGCGCAAGTCGCTCGGCATCATCCCCACCTACTATCTGGTGGACACCTGCGCGGCGGAGTTCGAGGCCTACACCCCCTACTACTATTCCACCTACGAGACCGGCAGCGAGATCGAGTGCAAGGACGTGAAGAAGGTGGTCATCCTGGGCGGCGGGCCCAACCGCATCGGCCAGGGCATCGAGTTCGACTACTGCTGCTGCCACTCCTCCTTTGCCCTGAAGGAGATGGGCGTGCAGTCCATCATGGTCAACTCCAACCCCGAGACCGTGAGCACGGACTACGACACCAGCGACCGCCTGTACTTCGAGCCCGTGACCTACGAGGACGTGCTGAACATCGTGGAGTTCGAGAAGCCGCTGGGCGTCATCGTGCAGTTCGGCGGCCAGACCCCGCTCAATCTCGCCGTGGCCCTCAAAAAGGCCGGCGTGCCCCTGCTCGGCACCCCGCCCGAGAGCATCGACCGCGCCGAGGACCGCGAGCTGTTCTGCGCGCTCATCCGCAAGCTGCACCTGAAGCAGCCCGCCAGCGGCACGGCCATGACCCTGACCCAGGCGGCGGAGATCAAGGACGGCCTGGGCTACCCGCTGGTGCTCCGGCCCTCCTACGTCCTGGGCGGCCGCGGCATGGAGATCGTCTACGACGACGAGGAGTTCGACAACTACTTCCGCAAGGCTTCGATCATCTCGCCCGAGCACCCCATCCTCATCGACAAGTTCCTGGAGAACGCCATCGAGGTGGACGCCGACGCCCTTTCCGACGGCTGCGACACCTACATCGGCGGCATCATGGAGCACATCGAGGAGGCCGGGATACACTCGGGCGACTCGGCCTGCGTGCTCCCCCCGCACACCATCGCGCCGGAGATCGTGGCCGAGATCGAGCGCCAGACCAAGGAACTAGCCAAAGAGCTGGGGGTCATCGGCCTGATGAACATCCAGTACGCCATCAAGGACGGCGAGGTGTACATCCTTGAGGTCAACCCGCGCGCCTCGCGCACCGTGCCCTTTGTCTCCAAGGCCACGGGCGTGCCCCTGGCCAAGCTGGCCACCCGCATCATGCTGGGCGAGAAGCTCAAGGACTTGAAGCCTTGGGAAATGCGCAAGACAGGCTACGTCTCGGTGAAGGAGAGCGTGTTCCCCTTCAACCGCTTCCCCGGCGTGGACGTGCTGCTCGGGCCGGAGATGCGCTCCACCGGCGAGGTCATGGGCATCGACCACAGCTTCGGCCTGGCCTTCATGAAGGGCCAGCTGGCTGCGGGTCAGCGCTTGCCAGGCACGGGAACCGTGTTTATCTCCGTCAACGACCGCGACAAGGCGCTCATCACCCCGGTGGCCAAGGCCTTTGCCGACCTGGGCTTCAAGATCGTGGCCACCGGCGGCACGGCCGACCACCTGACCGAAGGCGGCGTGGCCGTGACGCGCGTGTTCAAGGTCCAGGAGGGCCGCCCCAACGTGGTGGACCTCATCAAGAACAAGGTTATCGACCTGCTCGTGAACACGCCGTCGGGCAAGCGCACGGTGAACGACTCCAAGGAGATCAGGCAGAC
>CAZXZF010000446.1:0-2181 GCA_964645095.1 uncultured Desulfocurvus sp.
GTGGACATCGCCCTGCAGGAGGACAACGTGTTCCGGCGCAACCGCAGGCTGGTGGCCTTTGACATGGACTCCACCCTCATCCAGGTGGAGGTCATCGACGAGCTGGCCAAGCGCTTTGGCGTGGGCGAGGAGGTCTCGGCCATCACGGCCGGGGCCATGCGCGGCGAATACGACTTCAAGGAGAGCCTGCGCCGCCGCCTGGCTTTCCTGAAAGGCCTGGACGCGGGCGTGCTGGAGGAGGTGGCGGCCACCCTGCCGCTCACCGAGGGCGCACAGCGGCTGATCACCAACCTGAAGCGCCTGGGCTTCAAGATCGCCATCATTTCCGGCGGGTTCACGTATTTTGGCGAGCGCCTGAAAAAGCTCCTGGGCATCGACTACGTCTTTGCCAACAAGCTTGAGGTCAAGGACGGGCGGCTCACGGGCCGCGTCACCGGGCCCATCGTCGACGGCGCGCGCAAGGCCGAGCTGCTGCGCCACTTGGCGGACAAGGAAGGCATCGACCTGCAGCAGGTCATCGCCGTGGGCGACGGAGCCAACGACCTGCCCATGCTGGGCATCGCGGGCCTGGGCATAGCCTTCCACGCCAAGCCCAAGGTCAAGGAAGGCGCGCGCCAGAGCATCTCCACCCTGGGGCTGGACTCCATCCTCTACCTCATCGGCTTCCGCGAGCGCGAAACCCTGGGCTGAAACCCTCCCGCCTCACGCGGCACGAGAAAAGGCCGGGCGCTTCAAGCATCCGGCCTTTTTCTGCGCTTCACGGCGCCAGGGCGGAAGCCGCGCCGCGCTATTCGACCTTGAAGCCCATCTCGCGCAGGGTGTCGATGAGGTAGGCCAGGCGCAGGGGCTTGGTGACGTAGCCGTCGGCCTGGCCGTCAAAGAAGGCCGTGGTAACGTTGCCCGTGTCGCCGCAGCCGGTGACCATGATCACCTTGCTCTCATTGCCGGGGGCCACGTTGTGTCGTTTTTCCAGGTCGCGCATGGCCAGGAGCGTGGCCTGGCCGTCGAGCCCGGGCATGACGATGTCCAGGCTGACCAGGCTGAAGGGTTGGCCCTGGGCCAGGGCGCCGCCAAAGGCTTCCAGGGCTTCCTGCCCGCTTCCAGCGGCCACCACTTCGCCCAGGGGCGTGAGCGCCTTGTCCAGGCACAGGCGCGTGGCGGGATCGTCGTCAACGATGAGAATGCGCATGGCGTCAAGCTCCCGTCGGCCTAGCCGGCCGCTTTCGCCAGGGAGCTCAAGACCCCGGCGTAGTACGGCTCGTCGGCGATCTCGCGCACCAGCTCGACATGGGTCAGGATGCCTGCGCGGTCGACCACGAACACGGCACGGGCCAGCAGGCGCAGCTCCTTGATGAGCACGCCGTAGTTCAGGCCAAAGGAGGCCTCGCGGTGGTCCGAGAGGGTCACCACCTTGTCGATGCCCATGGCCCCGCACCAGCGCTTCTGGGCAAAGGGCAGGTCCATGCTGATGGTCAGGATGCGCACGGCAGCGTCGAGCTTGGCGGCCTCGGCGTTGAAGCGGCGGGTCTCCACCGCGCAGACCGGGGTGTCCAGCGAGGGCACGCTGACCAGGGCCAGGGCCATTCCCTTGTAGTCGGCCAGGGTGACCGGCTCCATGTCGTTGGTGAGCAGGACGAAGTCCGGGGCCAGGTCGCCCACCTTGAGCATAGGACCGAGAAGGGTGAGGGGGTTGCCGCGCATGGTGACGGCTGCGGGACGCTCGAGCATGACTGACCTCCGTAACAGGATGGGGATGTCTGGCTCGACCTATACCCCCGCTTGCCGGGAAAGGGAAGGGGGGGGCTAAAATTGTACGCTGCTCGAGGTTTAAAGCACGTCCCAGGCCTGGCCCGCCGGGGTGTCCTTGACCTCCACCTGCATGCCCGCCAGTTCGTCCCTGATGGCGTCGGACGCGGCAAAGTCCTTGGCCGCCCGGGCCTCCAGGCGCTTGGCCAGCAGCGCCTCGACGGCCAAAGCGTCGATGCCCTTGCGCGCGGCCCGGCAGGCCTTGAGCTCGGCCAGAAGCTCCGCAGGCTCGCGGCCAAAAACGCCCAGCACCCCGGACCACTGGTCCACGGCGGCCAGGATGCGCGTCAGCGCGTCACGCCCGGCCTCGGCCTTGCGCAGGGTCTTGTCCTCCAGGATGCGCCCGGCCAGGCGCACCATGCCGAACAGGTGGCC
>CAZXZF010000447.1:0-2167 GCA_964645095.1 uncultured Desulfocurvus sp.
GTGTCGCTGATGGAGTGGCGCATCTTGGCCATGCCGCCCTCGTACATCAGGTCGACGATGAGCTTCATCTCGTGCAGGCACTCGAAGTAGGCCATCTCCGGCTGGTAGCCGGCCTCGACGAGCGTCTCGAACCCGGCCTGGATGAGCGCGGTGCAGCCGCCGCAGAGCACGGCCTGCTCGCCGAAGAGGTCGGTCTCGGTCTCTTCGCGGAAGTTGGTCTCGATGACGCCGGAGCGGGTGGCGCCGATGCCCTTGGCATAGGCCAGGGCCATGTTCAGGGCGTTGCCCGTGGCGTTCTGATGCACGGCCACCAGGGCAGGCACGGCGCCGCCTTCGGTGTAGGTGCGGCGCACCATGTGGCCGGGACCCTTGGGCGCGATCATGATCACGTCCACATCAACAGGGGGCTTGATCTGGCCGAAGTGGATGTTGAAGCCGTGGCCAAAGGCCAGCACCTTGCCGGCGGTGAGGCTCTGCTTCACCTCGGTGTCGTAGATGAGCTTCTGGAGCTGATCCTGGGCCAGGATCATGATGACATCGGCCTTTTCGGCGGCCTCCTTCGCACTCACCGGCTCAAACCCGTGTTCCTTGGCCAGGGCGTAGTTGGCGCCGCCGGGACGCTGTCCGACGATGACCTTGACGCCGGAGTCGCGCAGGTTCTGGGCATGGGCAAGGCCCTGGCTGCCGTAGCCGATGATGGCCACGGTCTTGTCTTTCAAAAGGCCAAGGTCCGCATCGTTCTCGTAATACACTTTCATGTCTTCTCCCTTTTGATTCGCCGGGCATGTGCCAGACGTTGTTCGCTGTTCAGTTCTGGATGGAGCGCTTCATGGCCACCATGCCCGAGCGCGAGATTTCCTTGACGCCGAAGCGGGTCAACAGCCCCACGATGGCGCTGATCTTGTCGTAATTGCCAGTGGCCTCAATGGTCAGCTCATCGCTGCTCACATCGACCACCTTGCAGCGGAAGATGTCCACGGTGCGCAGGATCTCGGCCCTGTTGGCGTCGTTGGCGTTGACCTTGAGCAGCACCATCTCGCGCAGCACGCTCTTCAGGTCCGTCAGGTCAACAACCTTGATGACGGTGATGAGCTTACGCAATTGCTTGACGATCTGCTCGATGATCTGTTCGTCGCCCTCGGTGGTGATGGTCATGACCGACACGCCGGGATCAAGGGTCGGGCCCACGTTCAGGGACTCGATGTTGAAGCCCCGGCCGCTGAACAGGCCAGCCACCCGGGAGAGGACTCCGGGTTCGTTTTCCACGGTGACAGACAGGATATGTCGCATGGTCCGCCTCCTACACAAGCAGCATGTCGGTGAGGGAGGCCCCGGCCGGCACCATGGGATACACGTTCTCCTCACGCTCCACGCGCACGTCCACGATGACCGTGCCCGGCGTCTCGAGAGCCTGCTTCAGAACGCGCGTGAGGTCCCCCGGCTCCGTGATGCGGAAGCCCGTGGCGCCGTAGGCCTCGGCCAGCTTCACAAAGTCCGGCTGGGCGTCCATGCACGTCGAGGAGTAGTTCTTGTTGTAGAAGAGCTCCTGCCACTGGCGCACCATGCCCAGGTAGCCGTTGTTCAGGATGACGATCTTGACGCCAAGGTTGTTGCAGACGGATGTGGCCAGCTCCTGGATGTTCATCTGGATGGAGCCGTCGCCCGCGATGTCGATGACCATCTTGTCGGGCCTGGCGAACTGGGCGCCGATGGCCGCCGGGAAGCCGTAGCCCATGGTGCCGAGCCCGCCCGAGGACAGGAAGCAGTTGGGTTCGTTGAACGTGTAGAACTGGGCCGCCCACATCTGGTGCTGGCCCACCTCGGTGCAGATGACCGCCTCGCCCTTTGTGAGCTCGTGGAGCTTCTCCACCACGGACTGGGGCTTGATGGTGGTCTCGCTCGGCTGATAGCTCAGCGGATGCTCCTTGGCCCAGGCCCGCACCTTGAAGACCCAGGGCAGGTGTCCGCCCTCGAAGTCGTACTCAGTGAGCGACGGCTCAAGCTCGTCCTTCAAGGCCTCCAGGGCCAGGCGGCAGTCGGCCACCAGCGGCACGTGAACGCTCACGTTCTTCTGGATGCTCGTGGGATCGATGTCGATATGCACCAGCGTGGCCTTGGGCGCGAAGGTGCTGACCTTGCCGGTGACGCGGTCGTCGAAGCGCGCGCC
>CAZXZF010000448.1:0-2162 GCA_964645095.1 uncultured Desulfocurvus sp.
GTCATCGTCGTCTTTGCCAAGACCGCCGTGGTGGTGCCCCAGAAATCGGAGTTCATCGTCGAGCGCCTGGGGAAATACTCCACCACCCTGGGCGCAGGCTTCCACATCCTCATCCCCTTCATCGACCGCGTGGCCTACAAGCGCTCCATGAAGGAGGAGGTGCTGGAGATCCCGCCGCAGATCTGCATCACCCGCGACAACGTGAGCGTGTCCATCGACGGCGTGGTCTACCTCGAGGTGCGCGACTCCAAGCTCTCCTGCTACGGCATCGTGGACTACTACCAGGCCTCCATCCAGCTTTCGCAGACGTCCCTGCGCTCGGCCATCGGCAAGATCGACCTGGACAAGACCTTTGAGACCCGCGAGGCCATCAACCACCAGGTCATCACCGCCGTGGACGAGGCCGCCCTCAACTGGGGCATCAAGGTCCTGCGCTACGAGATCAAGGACATCAACCCGCCTCCGGGCATCATGGCGGCCATGGAGCTGCAGGTGAAGGCCGAGCGCGAGAAGCGCGCCGAGATCATGCGCAGCGAGGGCGAACGCCAGGCGCGCATCAACATGGCCGAGGGCCAGCGCCAGCAGGCCATCAACGTCTCCGAGGGCGAAAAGCAGAAGCGCGTCAACGAGGCCGAGGGCCGCGGCAGCGAGATCGAGATCGTGGCCAGCGCCACGGCCGAGGGCATCCGCCGCGTGGCCGAGGCCCTGGGCGCCCCCGGCGGCATGGACGCCGCCCGCGTGCGCCTGGCCGAGAAGTACATCACCGAGTTCGGCAACCTGGCCAAGCAGAACAATACGCTCATCCTTCCGGCCAACGTGGCCGATGTGGCCTCGCTCGTCGCCCAGGCCCTGGCCGTGGTGGACGGCGTGCGCGGCGGAAAATCCTACGCCCAAACAGAACACGGCGCGCAGCCTGAGGCCCCCAAGGGCTTCGGCGGCTAGCGCGCGGGAGATCGACCCCAGATGACTGACGACATGAAAGACCACAGCAAAGACATCGGCAACGAGACCCTTCCCGACGAGACCAGCGACAAACAGCCCGCCCAGGCCCCGCCCCAGGCCCCAGTTCAGGCGTCTGGCCTGACCCAGGTGCAGAAGGCCCTGCTCTACGCCGAGCAGGCCGAGCAGGCCAAGCCCGTGGAGGCCGTGGGCGTCATCGCACCCGAAGACGCCCTGCCCGAGGTTACGCTTACCGACCTGCCCGCCTCCATGCGCGAGGCCTGCGCCCGGGCCGGGTGGGCCAGCCTCATGCCCGTGCAGCAGCAGGCCCTGCCCTACATGCTCAAAAGCCGCGACATCATGGTCCAGGCGCGCACCGGCTCCGGCAAGACCGGGGCCTTCCTGCTGCCGCTCCTCGGCCGCCTGAGGACCAGCCAGACCTCCTGCCAGGTGCTCATCCTGGTGCCCACGCGCGAGCTGGCCCAGCAGGTCGCGGCCGAGGCCGCCATGGTCTTTGCCGGAACCGGCATCGAGTCCGTGGCCGTGTACGGCGGCGTGGGCTACGGCGCGCAGCTCGAGGCCTTTGCCCGCGGCGCGCAGATCGTGGTCGGCACCCCGGGCCGCATCCTGGACCACCTGCTCAAGCGCTCGCTGTCCCTGGCCGATCTAAGCACGCTGATCTTCGACGAGGCCGACCGCATGCTGTCCATCGGCTTCTACCCGGACATGAAGGACATCCAGCGCTACCTGCCCCCGCGCAAGCGCATCCACGCGGCCATGTTCTCGGCCACCTTCCCGCAGCAGGTGCTGCGCCTGGCCCAGGAGTTCCTGACCGATCCGGGCCGGCTGTCCCTGTCCGAGGGCCAGGTGCACATCGCGGACATGACCCACGCCTTCTACGAGATCCCGGGCATGAACAAGGACCGCGCGCTCATGCGCATCCTGGAGATGGAATCCCCGGAATCGGCCATCATCTTCTGCAACACCAAGGCCGACGTGCACTACCTGACCGCGGTGCTGGGCCGCTTCGGCTACAACGCCGACGAGCTCTGCGCCGACCTGACCCAGGCCCGCCGCGACCAGGTGCTCACAAGCGTGCGCCAGGGCCAGCTGCGCTTCTTGATCGCAACCGACGTGGCCGGGCGCGGCATCGACATTCCGGGGCTTTCCCACGTCATCCTGTACAGCCCGCCGGAGAACCCCGAGAGCTACATCCACCGCGC
>CAZXZF010000449.1:0-2141 GCA_964645095.1 uncultured Desulfocurvus sp.
CGGCCTGCTCCGGCAGGTGGATGTCCGTGACCACGGGCAGGCCCGTGACCTCGCGGATCTCGGCCAGCCAGGCCAGGCCCATGTCCAGGCCAGGGCCCCGGAAGCTCGAGGCCGAGGTGCGGTTGGCCTTGTCGTAGGAGCTCTTGAAGACCAGGGTCAGGTCCAGACGCTGGGCAATGGCCGAGAGCTCCCGCGCCACGTCCAGCGCCATCTGCCTGCTCTCCAGCACGCACGGCCCAGCCAGGACAAAGGGCCCTGTCAGGCTTTTGGCATAGAGCGCGGCGGAGTCCATGCCCATGCTACTTGCCCTTGGCCTGGAGCGCTGCCGCGCGGATGAACTCGCGGAACAGCGGGTGGGGCTTCATGGGGCCCGACTTGAACTCCGGGTGGAACTGGCAGCCCAGGAACCACGGATGTCCGGGCAGCTCGACCATCTCCACCAGCTCCTCGTCGGGCGAGGTGCCGGAGAGCACCAGGCCGGCCTTCTGGAGCGCGTCGGAATACTTGTTGTTGAACTCGTAGCGGTGGCGGTGGCGTTCCTCGATCTTGCTCTCGCCGTAGGCCTCCATGGCCTTGGTGTCCTTGACGATCTTGCAGGGGTAGGAACCCAGGCGCATGGTGCCGCCCTTGTTGGAGGCCTCGTCGCGCTTCTCGACCTTCTTCGTGCGGAAGTCATACCACTCGGTCATCAGGTAGATCACCGGGTCTGGCGTAAACTCGTCGAACTCCTGGGAATTGGCCTTTTCCAGGCCCAGCACGTTGCGCGCGTACTCGATGACCGCGCACTGCATGCCGAGGCAGATGCCGAAGAAGGGCACCTTGTTCTCACGGGCGTACTTGATGGAGGTGATCTTGCCCTCGATGCCGCGCGAGCCGAAGCCGCCCGGCACCAGGATGCCGTCCAGGTTCCTCAGGCGCTTCTCCACGTTCTTGGGCGTGATCTCCTCGGAATTGACGTACTCAAGCTCAACCGAGACCTCGTTGAACACGCCGCCGTGCACAAGGGCCTCGTGCAGGCTCTTGTAGGCCTCCTTCAGGTCCACGTACTTGCCGACAATGCCGATCTTGCAGCTGCCCTTGGGGTTGTTGATGCGCCGGTTCAGCTCCTTCCAGGAGTCCAGCTCGGCGTTCTTGGCCGGGAGCTTGAGCAGGATGGCGATCTTCTGGTCCACGCCCTCGCGGTAGAACTCCATGGGCACTTCGTAAATGCTCTTCACATCCACGGCGGAGAACACGGCGTCGCGGTCCACGTCGCAGAACAGGGCGATCTTGTCGCGCAGGTCGGCGGGCAGCGGCACCTCGGAGCGGCAGAGGATGATGTCCGGCTGGATGCCGATGGCCCGAAGCTCCTTGACGCTGTGCTGGGTGGGCTTGGTCTTGAGCTCCCCGGCGGCGCGCATGTAGGGCACCAGGGTCAGGTGGATGTAGAGGACGTTCTCCTTGCCCAGGTCGTTCTTGAGCTGGCGGATGGCCTCCAGGAACGGCAGGCCCTCGATGTCGCCCACGGTGCCGCCGATCTCGATGAGGGCCACGTCCTCGTCGCCCGTGGCCACGCTCAGGACGCAGCGCTTGATCTCGTCGGTGATGTGCGGGATGACCTGCACGGTGCCGCCCAGGTAGTCGCCCCGGCGCTCCTTGTTGATGACGGTCTCGTAGATCTTGCCAGAGGTGTAGTTGCTGCTCTGGCTCATGTGGATGCCCAGATAGCGTTCGTAGTGGCCCAGATCGAGGTCGGTCTCGGCGCCGTCCTCGGTGACGTACACCTCGCCGTGCTGGAAGGGGTTCATGGTCCCGGGGTCCACGTTGATGTACGGGTCGAGCTTCTGAATGGTCACCTTGAGGCCGCGCGTCTGCAACAGCGCGCCAATGGAGGCCGCAGCCAGGCCCTTGCCCAGGGAAGACAGCACTCCGCCGGTGATGAATATGAACTTGGTCTTCATGCAAACACCTCTTCTGCCTGCTTCAGGTTGAGTTGTCTTGCTCTTTTGATGTCGCGGACCGTGTTGACGCCGCACGCGGGCGCACGTATTCTCAGTTTTCGCGGGCCAAATCTGCACCGCCCGCATCGACAGTCGCAATGGAGGAAGTTCATGGCCCGCGTCAAAGCACTAGTTCTTACCGGATACGGCACCAATTGTGAA
>CAZXZF010000450.1:0-2128 GCA_964645095.1 uncultured Desulfocurvus sp.
ATCTCCCGGCTCAAGTTCCAGACCAAGATCGTGCTGGGCATCTTCCTCATCGTGGCGGCCGTGGCGCTTATGACCGCCATTCCGGTGAGCCGCATGGCGGCCAGGGCCATCATCACCGAGTCGCGGGGCCGCGGCCTGGTCCTGGCCGAGAACCTCTCCCTGCGTCTGGCCGATGCCATGCTGACCCAAGACCTTTTGCGCATGAAAACCATGGTCGATGAAGTGACCGGCGTGGGCGAAGACATTGTCTATGCCTTCGTGCTGGATGAGGCGGGCGACGTCTTGGTCCACACCTTTCAGAAGGGCTTCCCCGTCGCCCTGAAGAACGCGAACGCCGAGGACGGAAAAAAGGCCCACATCAAGTTGCTGGATACCGGGGCGGAGCTGGTCTACGATTTCGCCGTGCCCGTGGTCATCTCCGGCAGACGATTCGGCACGGCACGGCTGGGGCTCTCGCGCGCTCGCGCCGAGGCCGAGGTCAATCGTCTGCTCCTGACCTTCGCCGGGCTCTCCGTGGCGGCCTTGGCTGCGGCCCTGGCCTTGAGCTCCATGTTCGCCCGGCGGGTCGCGTGGCGCATCAACGTCCTCAAAGAATACGCCCAGGAGGTCGTGCGGGGAAACCTGGACATCGAGACGGCCTCCACCCTGAAGAAGAACTGCTGGGAAATCATGGCCTGCGGGCGCACCCAGTGTCCGGCTTACGGCATGCCCCGCCACCGCTGCTGGCACATGCAGGGCACGCTGTGCCCGGACTGTGCCCCGGCTGACAGCCAGGGGCATAAATCCTGCGTCCGCTGCCCGGTGTTCCGCGAAAACGCGGGCGACGAGATCCAGGATCTGGCCGAAACCTTCGGCATCATGGCCATGACCCTGAAACGGCAAATCACCGCCCTGGGCCAGCAGGAGCAGCTCATGCGGACCATCCTGGACACCACGCCGGATTTGGTCTGCCTGCTCGACGTGGAGCACCGCTATCTGGCTGTGAACCGGGCCTTTGCCGCCTTCCTGGGGCTAAGCGAGCCCGAGATCATCGGCCACAGCGAATCGGACCTGTTCTTGCCCGAGGAGGCGCAGCAGCGCATGGCCAAGAACCGGGCCATCCTCGACTCCGGCAAAGGTGCGCAGGCCGAGGCCCGGGTCAAGACTGCGCGCGGGGAGCAGTGGTTCCACGAGGTCAACGTGCCCGTGCGCGACGGGGCAGGCCGGGTCCTGGGCGTGCTCAAAACCGCCCGCGACGTCACCGAGGTCAAGAGCATCGAGGAGAAGCTGCTCCAGTCGCAGAAGATGGAGTCCCTGGGCAAGCTGGCGGGCGGCGTGGCGCACGAGATAAACACCCCGCTGGGCATCATTCTGGGTTACGCGCAGCTTCTGCAGGACGATGTGTCCGAAGGCCAGGTACACGAGGACCTGCAGATCATCGAGCGCCAGGCCAAGATCTGCCGCAAGATCGTGGCCGACCTGCTCGGATTCTCGCGCCAGCACGAGTCCAGCATGGGCGAGATGGACCTGAACGAGTCGGTGCGCGACGTCGTGTCCCTGGTGCGCCACACCTTCGGCCTGGAAAAGGTCGCCATCGAGCTGGACCTGGACGAGGGCCTGCCGCACATCGTCGGCGACCGCGAAAAGATGGGCCAGGTCTGGATGAACCTTCTGAACAACGCCCGCGACGCCATGCCCGGCGGCGGGGCCATCCGCATCCGCACCCGGCGGCGCGAGGCCGAGGGCGTGCTGGCGGTGTCCGTGGCCGACAACGGCACGGGCATCAGCCCGGAGCACCTGGGCAAGGTCTTTGACCCCTTCTTCAGCACCAAGGGCGTGGGACTGGGCACGGGCCTTGGCCTTTCCGTGTCTTTCGGCATCGTGCAGAACCACGGCGGCACCATCACGGCCAAGAGCCCGGCCCCGCCGAAGTATCGGCCTGCCAGCCCTGAAGAGGTGGACGGTGTGGGCGGGCCAGGCACGGTGTTCCACGTGCTGCTGCCTCTGCGCTCCGCCGCGCAATCCCCGGTCGCGCCAATGACTTCCCCCGTCTAACCCCAAGGAGCAGGCCATGGCCTCCATCATCGTTCTCGACGACGTCGCCGACGCGGCCATCATGATCAAGCGCATCCTGTCCCGCCAGGGCCAC
>CAZXZF010000451.1:0-2121 GCA_964645095.1 uncultured Desulfocurvus sp.
GGCCTGGTGTTCTTCGCCTCGGCCTGGGACGAGGTCAGCCTGGACGAGATGCTCGCGCTCGACGTGGAGCTCCTGAAGATCTGCTCCGCCGATCTGGTCAACGTGCCGCTCATGCGCCGCGTGGCCGAGACCCGGCTGCCGGTGATCCTGTCCACGGGCATGAGCAGCCTGGAGGAGATCGACGCCGCCGTGGCGCTCATCCGCTGCTACCACGACGATCTGGTGCTCTTGCACTGCAACAGCTCCTATCCCTGCCTCGAAGAACAGATCGGCCTGCCGGTGATGGACACCCTGCGCGAGCGCTACGGCCTGCCCGTGGGCTATTCCGGGCACGAGCGCGGCCTGGCCCCCAGCGTGGCCTCCGTGGCCCTGGGCGCCTGCGTCATCGAGCGCCACTTCACCCTGGACAAGAACCAGACCGGCACGGACCACCAGGCCTCGCTCGAGCCCGCCGAGCTGGCGCTCTTGGTGCGCATGGTGCGCGAGGTCGAAGAGGCCATGCTCCAGAAGGGCAAGAAGGTCTTCCCCGAGGAGCTGGCCGCAGCCAAGAAACTTCGCAAGTGCCTTGTCTTCTCGCGTGACCTGCCCGCAGGGCATGTGCTAACGTCCTCTGACCTGACCACGCGCAGCCCGCTGGACGGCATCTCCCCGGTGCACTGGGACGAGGTGCTCGGCGCGGTGCTTCTGCGCCCCGTGAAGCATGAGGAGCCCCTGCAGTGGGAGACCCTGGGCGCGCGCGGCGCAGGCACCAAGGCGGCCTCCTCGTCCACGTGATTGCGGCGCGTAGGTTCAGGCGCTAACGCGCCGGGCCGATGCCCGCCAACCCAGGGAGCGACGCGCCATGAGCCAGACGAGCATTCTCCTGGAGAGCGGCACCAACGAGCTTGAGATCATCGAGATGTTCCTGCTGGAGCCCGGACCAGACGGAGCGGGCGGCGCGCCCGAGCCCCAGTATTTCGGCGTCAACGTGGCCAAGGTCCTGGAGATCATCGAGGCGCCAGCAACGCTTGAGCCCTCGGCCGCGTCCACGCATCCGAGCTTCCTCGGGGTCATCCCCCTGCGCGACATGGTCCTGCCCGTGGTCGACCTCTCCATCTGGCTCGGCGTGCCCCGCGTTCCCACCCGGCACGAGACCGTGCTGGTCACCGAGTTCAACGGCGTGAAGTCCGGCTTCCTGGTCTCCGGCGTGACCATGATCCACCGCGTGGGCTGGGCCGACGTGGAGCCCCCCAGCCGCATGCTGGCCGAGCTGCCGGGCAACTGCATCACCGGCACCGTGCGCCTGGGCGACCACTTCGCCCTGCTCCTCGACCTGGAGCGCGCCCTGGTGGAGCTCGGCGCGGTGAACATCGACCTGCCCGAGCACGCCGTGGAAAAGGACCCCGAGTGCCCCCTGCGCATCATGCTGGTGGACGACTCCACCTCGGTGCGCTTCCTGCTCAAACGCAATTTCGAGAGCGCCGGGTTCGAGGTCCAGGCCCTGGGCAACGGCGAGGACGCCTGGAACCGTCTGCTGGAGCTGAAGGCCGAGGCAATGAGCCGCAAGGTGCCCATCACCAGCCTGCTCGACGCCGTGATCTCGGACGTGGAGATGCCGCGCATGGACGGCTACACGCTGACCCGCAACGTCAAGGCCGACGCCGAGCTCTCAAGGCTGCCCGTGGTGCTCTTCTCCTCGCTCATCTCGCCCTCGCTCTTGCACAAGGGCGAGAGCGTGGGCGCGGACGCCCAGATCACCAAGCCCGAGTTCGGCGGGCTCACGGTCCGGGTGCGCGAGATCATCGAGAAGAAGCGGGCGGGCTGACGCGGAGAAGAAGCGTTCAGGGTCGCTTCGATTTTTCCGCAGCCGTAACAGGCTGTTTTGTCGGGCCAGGGGCTTGACGGACCCCGGCTTTCAGCGTTAGGCAGAAATCAGGAACCAAACCCGCAACCTGCGAGCACACACGACATGAACCGCACCGCCGCCGCCCGCATGAGCCTATCCCAGGCCCTCCGCGCCGACGCCGTTGTCGTCGTCGTAGGAGTCGTAGGCAGACGCGTGTCGTAGCGGTCAAGGTCCTTACGTAAGGCAACCAAAACCCCCGTCGGCGCGCGCTGGCGGGGGTTTCGCGTTTCCGGGGG